>NZ_PSWJ01000012.1:0-92347 GCF_002932775.1 Rathayibacter sp. AY1B8
GGGGCGTGGGGTGGGCTCCGGGAAGGGCGGTGAGGAGCGGAGCCGCACGCCGCTCCGGAGCGCCCGCCACGCCGCTCAGGACAGCCGGACGCCCGTCAGGGCGAGGCCCGCGGCGGCCGCCGCGACGGCGAGCGCCGCCGTGCCGACGCCGTACCCCAGGCCGGCCGCCCAGCGGCGGTCGAGCAAGAGCCGCGCGGTCTCGACGCTCGCCGTGCTGAACGTCGTGAAGCCGCCGAGCACGCCCGTCCCGAGCACGGCCCGCCACACCGGGTCGAGGACGCCGGCCAGCACGAGCCCGGTGACGACTCCGAGCAGCAGCGACCCGCTCACGTTGATCAGCGCGGTGCCGACCGGCCAGCGCGCCGGCACGAGCGACCGCGCGACCCCGTCGACGACGAGCCGTGCGGCCGCTCCGACTCCGCCCGCGAGAGCGACCGCGAGCAGCAGGCCGGGCGTCACGCCGCCGCCCTCCGCCGCCGCCCCGCGACAGCGATGCCCAGCGCCGCGGCGAGCACGCCCAGCACGAGCGTGCCGCCGGTGTAGAGCAGGTACTCCACGACGTGGCCGCCCTCGAGCAGCGCGACCGTGTCGAGCGAGAAGGTGCTGTAGGTCGTGAATCCGCCCAGCACGCCGGTGCCGAGCAGGAGGCGCAGGGTGCGGCGCCCGCCCTCGTCCGGCCCGCGCCGCGCCAGCGCCTCGAGCAGGAGGCCCAGGAGGAACGCGCCCGGCAGGTTCACGGCGAGCGTCGCGACCGGCACGACGCCCAGCGGAGGCAGTGCGGCGCCGATCGCGGCGCGAATCGCCGTGCCGACGGCTCCGCCCGCCGCGACCAGGAGGATCGCGGAGGGGCGCAGGTGGAGGGGTCGCGTCACTCCGCGAGGTCCCAGGGCGCCGGGCGCGACGGGTCGCGGTCGGCGCGCGGGACGACGAGCACGGGGCGGTGCTGGCGGTGCGCGAGGTGGGCGGCGACGCTCCCGCTGAGGAACTCGGCGATGCTCGCGAGCACGCCCGCGTCGCGGGTGCCGACCACGATCATCCGCGCGTCGACCTCCTCGGCGACCTCGGCGAGCGCCAGGGCGGGCTCGCCCCGCGCCGCGCGCAGCGACCACTGCACGGTGCTGCCGTCCAGCTCGTGCTCGACCGTCTCGCGGAGCCCGGGCGGGAGGGACGGGCCCTCGCCGCGGTCGGCCGCGGCGCCGACGAAGCCGAGCGGGATGCCGCCGGTCATCGGATCGACGTACTCGCCGACGAGGTACGGATCGGCCGAGACCGACACGAGCAGCAGGGCGGCTCCGGCGTCGGCGGCGACGCGGGCGGCGGTGCGCAGGACCTCGGGTCGCTGGCCGTCGACGATGCCGACGAGGACGGGCCCGGTGGGGGTGGGTGCGGTCATGAGGAGCTCCTTCCCGGTTGCGCCCCATCCTGGCACCGCACGGGCGCGAGCGGTCGGAGCATCCGTGCCGGATCCGTCGTGATCGTTCCGTCATGCGCGGGCCTCGGGCTAGAGTGGCTCGTCGCCGGATCCCCACCGGCCCCCGACCCCCCGTCACCACCGTCATCCGAGGAGAACGCACGCGTGTCGAAGCCAGGCATTCCCACCCCTGAGGAGAGTGCCGGCACCCCGACCACTGCACCCCCGACCCGGCGCGAGGCCCGCGAGGCCGAGCGCCGTGCGGCCCGGGCCGAGGCGGAGACGGGCGCGGCGACCGCCGGTGCCGCGGTCGAGGGCAGCGGATCGGACGACTCCGCCGCTTCCGCAGGCGCTGACGACTCCGCGGACTTCATCGTCGACGCCGCATCGGCCGTGGCGCCCGCTCCGACCGTGTCGGTCGAGGTCCCCGCCGTCGCCTCCCCCGCCTCCCGGTCGATCCCGGCCTCTCTGCGTCGCGCGTCCGCCTCCCGCCCCGTCGCTCCCCGCGTCGCCGAATCCGCCCGGGCCCGTGGCCTCAGCCGCCGCGCCCTGGCCTTCGGGACGTTCTCGGTGGTCGGCGGCCTCTTCGCCACGGCCGCGATCCCCGCGTACGGCGCCCGCAGCTCCTCCGCCACCGCGACCGGCCGCGCCGCCGCGAACCGGGTCGGCCTCCAGAACCTCACCGTCTCCTCCGACGCCGCCGGCCAGACCGCCGTCCGCGACGCCTTCGCCGCACCGACCCAGGCGCAGCTCGACGAGGCCAGCCGCCAGGCGGCCGTGCTCTCCGGATCCAACGGCGGCGAGTTCTCGACCGTGCAGACCCGCGCGGTCGGCGACGACTACCCGTGGCCCTACGAGACCATCGACGACGACGGCGGCGGACTCTCGCCCCTCGGCTACTACTACCGCGAGTGCGTCGACTTCGTGGCCTGGCGCCTCAACCGCGACGCCGGCCGCACCTCCGCGCCGTGGAAGTACACGTGGGGGAACATCACCCCGCTCGGCGGCAGCGCCTACGAGTGGCCGGACAACTGGGCCGCGAAGGGCTGGGCGACCAGCAGCGTCCCGATCGTCGGCTGCGTCGCGTGGTGGACCTACAACCACGTCTCGTACGTGCAGAAGGTCAACGACGACGGCACCGTGCTCCTCGAGGAGTACAACTACGGCGGCAAGCACAGCTACGTCACCCGCACCTTCCCCACCGCGCAGGTCCCGCTCTTCCTGTACCCGCCGGTCCTGTAGGGGGCCTGTTCCCGTCGCGCCTCGGCGGGCGGAGCGTCGCAGTCCCGCTCCCGGCGCGCGTCAGCCGAGCGCGGCGAGGAGGATCGCGAAGGCTGCCGTCGTCGGATCGACGAGCGCCATGTGGTCGGCGTCGGCGAGCTCGTGCAGTTGCACGGCGGGGTGCCGGCCGGCGTATCGGCGGCTGTAGGCGACGGGGACGTCCTCGTCGAGTACGCCGTGGATCAGCGTGGTCGGCTGCGGCGGCGCGGGCAGCTGCGCGGGATCGGCGCCCGGGAGCAGCGCGAGGTCGCCGCCGAGGAGCTCCCCCACGGCGTCGTCGCTGAGGCGGTCGGCGGAGGCGGCGGCCAGGTCGAGCACGCCCGCCAGCGCCACCACAGCGGCGACGTGCGGCGACGGACGGGCGGCCTGCGACCAGACGGCGAGGTGGCCGCCGGCGGAGTGGCCGACGAGGGTGACCGGTCCGGCGCCGGGCAGCAGCGCCGGGAGCGCCGCGAGCACGGCCAGGACGTCGTCGCCGGTGCCCGGCCAGCCGCCTCCCGGGTCGCCCGTGCGCCGGTACTCGGGGAGGAGCACGTCGTGCCCGCGGTCGGCCAGCGCCGCCGCGAGCGGCCGGGCGTGCCGCCGGTCCCACCGCGCGCGCCAGAATCCGCCGTGCACGAGCACGACCGGCCGGCGCGCCCCGCCGGGCGCCCCGCGGAAGACGTCCGCGATCTGCTCCGGCGCCTCCCCGTACCGGCGCACCTCGTCCGGCTCGCGCCCCTCCGTCTGCTGCATCCCCCCAGTACCTCCCCGCGAGACGCCACGTCGGTACGCCCGGCACGGCGTGTCGCGTACCGGAGCGGCATCCCGCGGAGAGGGAGGGGACCGCGTCAGGACTCGAACCAGCCCCGGGGGTGGTGGTCGGCCGTGAGGGACGTGCGCGGGCGGGTCGGGCGGGCCCAGCGGACGGCGTTCGCCAGCACGCGCCGGATGTCCGGGTGGTGGTAGACGGGGTAGTCCTGGTCGCCGGGCGAGAAGTAGAAGACCTTCCCGAGGCCGCGGGTGTAGGTCACGCCGGAGCGGAACACCTCGCCGCCGGTGAACGTCGACAGGAACACCGTCTCCTCCGGCACCGGGATGTCGAAGTACTCGCCGTACATCTCCTGCTCGGGGATGATCAGCGGGCTGGGCACGCCCTCGGCGATCGGATGCGTGGGCGCGATCGTCCAGACGAGCTCGCGGTCGCGGTCGTTGCGCCACTTCAGCGAGCAGGTCGTGCCCATGAGCGCCTTGAAGATCGACGAGTAGTGGCCCGAGTGCAGGACCAGGATCCCCATCCCCTCCTGCACGTGCCGCAGGACCCGCTGGACGACCTCGTCCGACACCTCCTCGTGCGCGATGTGCCCCCACCACAGCAGCACGTCCGTCGTCGCGAGCGCCTCCTCGGTGAGCCCGTGCTCGGGCTCGGGGAGCGTCGCGGTGCGGACCGAGACGGCGTCGCCGAGCGACTCCGCGAGCCCGTCCGCGATGACGCGGTGGATGCCGTCCGGGTAGTGGCGCAGCACGGTCTCGTCGCCACGGGTCTCGTGGCGGAACTCGTTCCAGACGAGGACCTCGATCGGGGCGCTCATGCGACCGCCACCTCCTGCTTCTCGGCGGCGGAGCGGTAGATCGCGTCGACCACCCGGCTGCGGTGCAGCGCGTACTCGCCGTAGTGGCCGGAGTAGCGGGGGCCGCCCGCGGGCGCGTCGGCTCCCGAGGCGATGGCCTCCAGGAACTCGGCGATGACGGAGCGGTGGTGTCCGGCGGGGACCTTCACGTCGGGGTGCGAGACGGTCGGCGCTCCGGCGACCTCGGAGTAGAGCGTCAGAGTCCCCTCCGTGGCGTAGTCGGCGATGTGGAGGCGCGCGCCCCCGGCCGAGCCGAGCAGCTCGACCTCGATGTCCTCGTCGACCTTCGAGTAGCTGGCCCAGGAGGCGTCGAGCTGGAGCGAGCGGCCGTTGTCGAGGCGCAGCAGGGCGCTCGAGAAGTCCTCCACCTCGAACGCGTGCGTGCCGGTGGCGGCGACGCCGTGCGGGCGCCCTCCGCGGCCGGAGCGGCCGATCTCGCCGTACGCGACCGCCGAGACGCTGGTCACGCGCGGCTCGTCGAGCAGGTGCAGCGCGATGTCGAGCACGTGGGAGCCGAGGTCGATCAGCGGGCCGCCGCCGGCGAGCTCCTTGCTGGTGAACCAGGAGCCGATGCCGGGGATGCCGGTGCGCCGCTGCCAGCTCGCGCGGGCGTGGTAGACGTCGCCGAGCGGTGCGTCGTCGAGGTAGTCGCGGAGGAAGGCGACGTCGGCGCGGCGGCGGTGGTTGTACGCGATCTCGAGCACCCGGTCGTTCGTGCGGGCGGCCTCGACCATCTCGGCCGCCAGCTCGGCGGCGGTGGCGAGCGGCTTCTCGCAGAAGACGTGCTTGCCGCTCGCGAGCGCGGCCACGGCGATCGGGTGGTGCAGGTGGTTCGGGACGCCGATGGAGACGACGTCGAGGTCGTCGCGGGCGACGAGGTCCTCCCAGTCGGCGTAGAGGTCGGGGACGCCGCGGGTCGCGCCGAGTTCGTGCAGGCGCGCCTCCTCCTGGCCGGCGAGCGCGACGACGCGGGAGCCGGGCAGGGACTGGAAGGCGTCGAGGTGGGTGGTGCCGGCGAAGCCGAGGCCGACGACCCCCACGCGCAGCTCAGTGGTGTTCTCTGTCATGTGCCGAGCCTACTCGAATCGATTCGAGCACTCCACGGGCGGCGTGGCTTCCCGGAGCGCCGGGCAGGCCGAGCGTCAGGCCGCGAGGCGCGCCTCGAGCGCGGCGAGCGACGCGCGCAGGGCCGGCGCCTCGAGGGCGTCGCCGTCGGCGGCGGCGTGCGCGGCGGCGAACGCCTGGACCTGGCCGTGCAGCTCGACGCGGGTCCCGCCGCGGGCGACGACCGCGAGCCGCTCGGCGAGGCGCACGCCGGCGCGGACGACGAGCGGCTGCTCCATCGCGTACGAGCGCAGCGCGAGGAACACGTCGGCCAGCAGCTCGCCCGCCCGAGGCCACGGGACGACCAGGCGGACGACTCCGTCGGCGTCGGAGTAGCGGCCGCGCGCCTCCGGCCGGCCGCAGAGGTCGACGAGCGCGCTGGTCAGGGCCTCGACGGCGCCGACCGCGGTGTACGGGTCGTTCGTGCCGGTCGCGAGCCCGCGGACTCCGATCTCGACCACCTGCTGGACGGCGTACCGGAGGTCCTGGTGCGGGGTGCGCGCGTCGGCGACGACGACCGCGGCGACCGCCTCCTCCTGGGCGACGGCCCCCTCCAGCACCTCGAGCACCGGGTCTCCGACGAGGACGTGGTCGCCGGGCAGCGCGAGCACCCGGATCCGCGCGTCGCCGCGGCGGGCCAGGGCGACCAGCCGCTCGACCTCGAGCTGCTCGACGTAGCCCCCGCGCACCGCACACAGCACGACCGGCTCGCGCCCCGCCGGCGGCAGGGCCTCCTCCGCGAGCAGGGCCTCCTCCGCGTCCACCGGCTCCTCACCGTCCTCCGGATGCAGTCGCTCGATCACGTCGACGAGCTCGCCGAGCACCCGCTGCTGCAGCGTCGTCACCTGCACCGACAGCGCGATGTGGTGGATGAAGTAGACGAGCACCGCGACGTCGCCCACCGCGAGCAGCACCGAGAACGAGACGGCCACCACCGGCACGAACGTCAGCGACGCGTCCTCCTCCGTGTGCACCGCGCGCAGCACGATCAGCGAGTAGAGGAACGTGGACGTGAGCACCGCCAGGACGACCTGGTTGCCGCGGTCGGCCATGAAGTTGCGGACCAGCCGGGGCCCGTAGGCGGAGGACGTGGTCGCCAGCACCGAGATCGTGATCGAGAACGAGGTCGCAGCGACGCCGAGCATCGTCCCGCCGATCGCCGAGAGGATCGCCCGGCCGCCGGTCGGCGACAGGTCCTCGATCAGGGGGATGTCGCTGACGCCGGCGCGGACCAGCAGGTGGTCGACCTCGACCAGCCCCAGCGCCAGCCCGACGGCGAGGACGCCGAACAGGGCCGGGAGGAACCAGAAGGATTCGCGGAGGTGGAGGAGCCGGGAGCGCATCCTCGAAGGCTAGAGCGGCGCCTCCTCGCGGGCCGCGCCGCCGCGGAGGCTTGCGCGCCGGGCCGGGACGTGCCGCGGTGCCTGCCGCGGAGGCGACGTCGCGTCAGGGCCGTCCGCACTGCGGGGGCGTCGTCGCGACGGACGCCGGACGCGCCGGAGGCGCCGACCCACGGGGATCGGCGCCTCCACGGGGCGTCAGGTGACGTTGATGAGCGTGCGCTGCCAGCCGGAGGAGCCGTCGGGCGCGACCGGTGCGCGGTCCTCGATCTGGACCATGCCGTTCTTGTCGACCGCGCGGACCGCGACGTAGTGCGAGCCGGGCTGGGCGTCCCAGTCGACGAACCACTGCACCCAGGTGTCGAGGTTGACCGGGGTCGAGAGCGTCGCCTCCTGCCAGTCGCCGTTGTCGATGCTCACCTCGACCTTCTCGATGCCGATGCTCTGCGCCCAGGCGACGCCCGCGATCTTGAGAGCGCCCGAGGTGACGGGGACGCCGATCCGCGGGGTGTCGATCCGCGAGGACATCTTGATGGGGGCCTCGGCGGAGTAGCCGCGCGGGGTCCAGTAGGCCTGGTCGGCCTCGAAGGTGGTGACCTTGAGCTCGGTGAGCCACTTGGTGGCCGAGACGTAGCCGTAGAGGCCGGGCACGATCATCCGCACCGGGAAGCCGTGCTCGAACGGGAGGGGCTCGCCGTTCATGCCGACGGCGAGGATCGCGTCGAGGTTCTCGTCCGTGACCGCGGTGATCGGGGTGGACGCCGTGTAGCCGTCGCTGCTGGTCGAGAGGAGCATGTCGGCTCCGCTCTGCACGCCGGCCATCTTCAGCACGTCGCGCAGGGGGACGCCGAGCCATTTGGCGTTGCCGACGAGGTTGCCGCCGACCTGGTTCGAGACGCAGGTGAGGGTGATGCCGTACTCGTCGAGGCCCATGTCGAAGATCTGCTGGAGGTTCAGCGTCACCTCGCGGTCGACCATGCCGGTGATCTTCAGCGACCAGGCCGACGGGTCCAGGTTGGGCACGGTGAGGGCGGTGTCGACGCGGTAGAAGTCGGCGTTCGGCGTGTAGAGCGGGGTGATGCCCTCGATGTCGAGCTCGGCGCCCGCGGGGACCGAGACGGTGCTGCGCGGGGACGGCAGGCGCAGGGCGTCGCGGACACCGGCGAGGGAGGAGGTCGCCGCGTTGACCAGGCGGGCACCGGTGCCGACGACTGCCGCGCCGACGGCGGAGATCAGCGCGATGCGGAAGAAGCCGCGGCGCTCGAGGGCGCCCGGACGGGCCTCGGAGGATGTTCCCCTGGCCTCCGAGGCCCGGGCCGCACGCCAGCCGCGCAGGCGCGTGAAGAGGAGGTGCATGACGACGACGGCGACGACGAGTCCGACCAGCGTGGGCACCGCAGCGAGCGGCGACGCTCCGGTGCGGGTCACGATGGCGGCGATCGAGAGGCCGCCGGCGATCACGAGCAGCACCTGGCCGAGCGGCGGGCGGACCAGCTGGAGCACTCCGGCGATCGCGGCGGCGACGACGACCGCGGCGCCCACGCTGCCGAGCAGGAAGGTCTTGTCGTTCTCGCCGAACGTCTTGATCGCGAACTCCTTGAGCGGGCGCGGGACGATGTCGACGATGAAGGCGCCGAGCGCGAGCACGGGGCTCGCGGTGCGGGCGACCGCGAGGGCGATGAGCTCGGCGACGGCGAGGAGGACTCCGCCCGTGACGATGCCCGCGAGGGCGGCGAGCAGGAAGTAGAGAGCTCGATGCTCGCGCACGGGTGCCGCTGTCTGGTTCATGGAGGAGAGTTTTCTCCCGCGACCTGCCGTTTCCCAGGGTGTCCCTGGTTTGGTCGTGTAGGCGCCTTTTTCATAACGAACAGGTAACGCACAGCGTCGGCATCTCGACGGGATCACCTCTCGCTCGGCCCGCCGCCGGGCCTCACCGCGCGCGACGCCCCCGCCGGAGGACCGCCGCGTTCGCGGTGACGATGAGGGCGATCCCGATCCATCCGGCCGCGCCGACGTCCTGCCCGAGCACGACCGCGCCGATGAGGGCGGCCAGGACGGGGTTGGCGCTCATGAGCGTCCCGAACACGCTCGCCGGGAGCCTCCGGAGCGCGATCACGTCGGCCACGAACGGGACGGCCGTCGCCAGGACGCCGGCGCCGACCGCCAGGAGCACGGTGCCCGCGTCGGGGCGCGTCGAGACGAGCGTCCAGACGGCGACGGGCAGGAAGACGGCGGCGGAGATCCCGGTCGCCGTGGCGGTCCCCTGCGCTCCGGGCAGCCGGAGTCCGATGATCCGGTTGAGCAGGATGTACGCGGCCCAGCAGCACGCGGCCGCGAGACCGAGCGCGATCCCCAGCTGGTCGGACGAAGGCCTCGGCCCGACGATCGCGAGGACGCCCGCTCCGGCGACGAGGGCGCAGAGCGCGCTGGTCCTGCTCCGGGAGCCGAGGAGCGCGACCGCCAGCGGCCCGCAGAACTCCAGGGTCACCGCCAGCCCCAGCCCGATGCGGTCGATGGCCGCGTAGAGCGTGAGGTTCATCGCTCCGAACACCACGGCGAGGAGCAGGACGGGCCACCACTGCGCGCGGGTCAGGTCGCGGATCCGCGGCCGCACGACCGGAAGGAGGATCAGCGCGGCGACGATCTGCCGGACGGCGACCACTCCGACGGATCCCAGGACCGGGAAGGCCAGAGTCCCGGAGGCCGCCCCGAGCTGATTCGAGAGGGCGCTCGCGAGGGCGGTCGCGACGCCGACGGTCCGTCCGTCGCCGGGGAGCTGCTTCGTCATGCCGGAAGTCTGCGAGCCGTCCGGCCCCGGCTCACAATGCATCACCGGTCCGATCGATGCGGGAACCGCATGAATAGGATGCGGTCATGGATCTGGAACTGCGCCACCTCCGGTCGTTCGTCGGCGTCGTGGACGCCGGGACCTTCACCGACGCGGGGATCGACCTCGGCATCTCCCAGACGGCGGTCTCCCGCAACGTCGCGGCGCTCGAGTCCGTCCTCGGACGAAGGCTCCTCCACCGGACGACCCGCAGCGTCGAGCTCGCGCCGGCGGGCGAGCGGGTGCTTCGGCACGCCCGCCGCGTCCTGGCCGTCGTCGACGATCTGCGCGAGGAGGCGGCGGCCGGAACGGACACGATCCGGATCGGCTACGCCTGGTCGGCTCTCGGCGAGCACACCCAGGAGTTCCAGCGCCGCTGGGCCGCGGCGCTCCCCCGCCACGAGCTGCGGCTGATCCGCTCCAACACCCCCACCGCGGGGCTCGCGGAGGGCCTCAGCGACCTCGCGATCCTCCGGCGCGGATCTCCGGCTGCGGACGTCGAGTCGGCTCTGATCGGCACCGAGAAGCGCTACTGCGCCCTGTCCGTCGACGACCCGCTCGCCGCGAAGCGCACGGTCACGCTCGCCCAGGTGGCGACCGCTCCGCTCGCGCTCGACGACCGGACCGGGAGCACCCGGCTCGACCTCTGGCCCGAGCACGACCGGCCGCGGATCACCGTCCCGACGACCGACGTCGACGACTGGCTCACGGTGATCAGCAGCGGCTCCGCCCGCGGAGTGACCGCGGAATCGACGGTGAGCCAGTACCGACGGCAGGGCCTCGCCTACCGGGTCGTCCGCGACGCCCCGCCGGTCCCCGTGCACGCCGCGTGGATCCGGAGCGACCCGCCGCCCCTCCTGGGCGACGTCATCGGGCTGCTCCAGGGCCTCTACCGCGCCTCCGACTGACGACGACGGCCGCCGGGGGCGAGCCCCGACGGCCGTCGTCGTCACGTCACTTGCAGGTGAGAGCGGAGTACGCGGCCTGCTTCGTGGTCGTCACCGCGGCTCCGTCCAGGGTGGCCGTCGCGGTCACCGTCGCCGAGCCCGCGGCCACCGAGGCGGCGCGGGTGGTGAAGGCGTGGGACGCGCTCGACCCCGGAGCGATCCCGGTGAACGACTTCGAGCCCCAGGAGGACGCGATGGTGATCGCCGCCGGGACCTTCGCGTCGTTCCGAGCGGAGACCGTCACCACGACCTTGCCCGCCACGCAGCGGCTGGTGGCCGCCACGGTCGTCGGTACCGTCGCCGCGGAGGCGCGGACGATGGAGAGGCGGTAGGTCGCTGTCGTCGTGTGGTCCTGCGCCGACGACTCGACGACCACGCTCGTCGTGCCCGACGCCGCGAGCGGCACCGTGCGGCGGAGGGTGTCGTCGATCAGCACGCCGTCGACCTTCACCAGACCGCTGGGCACGGCCGGGTCCAGGTCGAGCGAGACGCTCGTCGTGCCGGCCGGCACCGTGAGCGTGTGGTCCCTGACCCCGGCGGCGAGAGCCGGCGAGAGCGTCCCGACGTCGGAGGAGAGCTTCGTCAGCTCCGGGTCCGCAGCGTAGGTGGTCGACTCGGTCGTGTAGACCCCGAAGACACCGCCGACGTAGCTGGATCCGGTGCCCTGGAAGCGCACCGTGACGACGGGGATCTTCTGCCCCTTCGCGTCGAGCACGTACTTCCCGCTCTGGTCGCGCTTGTAGCTGTCCTTCGCGGCGAGACCGCTGAGGATCGACGCCGGGATCCGGTCGTACTGGACGTACCAGCTCGTCGCTCCGGCCGCTCCCGAGACCACCTCGGTCTTGAGCTTCACGTCGTTGAGGTAGACGTCGAAGGTGCGTCCCGCGTCGCCGCCGTAGTAGCGGACCCCGAGGTAGTTCGCCGGCAGAGCCGGGTCGACGATCATGTCGTACTGGAAGTACGCCTCCGCCGAGCGCTCGCCGTCGCGGTACCCCTCGCCGCGCCAGGTCCCCACTGAGGACCGCGCGGTCTTGTAGTTCTTGTCGGCCTCGCTGTTGTTGTTGTCGAAGGAGGTGAGGGAGTCGATCGTCGTCTCGTCGACGCGCAGCTGCTCCTTCTGCGTCCGGATCAGCTCCTGGGCCGCGGCCGAGTCGGGCTCGATCAGGGTCATGTAGGTCGCGTAGCGGGCGTTGTAGAGGCTGTAGTACGGAGTGAACACCCGGGCGGCGGACGCGGCGTCGACGTTCTTCATGCCGAAGCGCATCGTCGTGCGGCCGTTGCCGTCCGCGCCGTCGGGCAGGCGGACCAGGTTGCCGCGGACCGCGGACTTCCAGGCCGCGGAGTCCGCGACGACGACGTTCGAGTTCACGGACTTGTCGGCCGTGCCCATGCGCACCAGGACGCCGGCGACGTAGGACGCCTCGACGTTCGAGCGGTTGAGCTCGGTCGCCAGCAGCACCGGTCCGTAGCGGAACGCGGTCCAGTCGGGGTTCTCCGTGTCCGCGACCGCGCTGACCGCGGCGGGCAGCTTCCAGGTCAGCACGTCACCGGCGGCGACGGCGACCGAGACGTATCCGGCCTGGGCCGTGACGGCACGGACGGCACCGTTCACGGTGAGCGTCGGCGCTCCGTCGATCCAGGACGGCACGCGCAGCTTGAGGGTCGTGTCCGCGGCCACGGCTCCTCCGGCCAGCGCTTCGACCCTCAGGGTCGCCGTGTCCGTGCTCGGGATGTCCGCGGTCTGGGTCAGCCGGAGGTTGTTCGCGGAGGAGCGGAGGACCGAGGAGCGGAACTGGTTCACGAAGACGGTCTTCGGCTTCTCGAAGTAGATCGAGTCGCCGAGCTTGGTGAAGCTCTCGATACCCGAGCCGTGGTCGCACCAGAACTCGTCGAGCTCGTGCCCGAAGACCTTGGCGTAGCCCGCGGTCTGCGGCTGGAAGTAGGTCACCATGCCGGTGTCCGGGTTCTGCACCGAGAGGACGCCGTTGATGAACGTCTCCTCGTAGAAGTCGGCGTACTTCACGTCCTCGGTCACCTGGAACAGCGCCCGGGTGAGCTTGAGCATGTTGTAGATGTTGCAGCCCTCGGAGGTCGAGTTCTCGCCGTAGCCGGTGGTCTGGCCGTTCGTGGCGTACTCGTACAGGGTGCCGGGTGCGTGGAAGTGCTCGGACTGGCTGTTGCCGCCGTTGGCGTAGGTGTGGGTCTCGTCGACCATGCGCCAGAAGTTCTCGGCGGCACGGCGGTACATGTCGAGATCCGACTTCTCCGCGGCGGTGAGCGTGGCGTAGAGCGCCGGGTCGTCGGTGAAGACGCGGTAGCGCTTCAGCGCGCCGATCAGCTTCGGGACGGTCGTGTTCGCGTGCAGCCCGTTGAGGACGTCCTCGTTGTTCGCGAGCTTCTGGAACAGCGCGGTCTCGTCGAAGTACTCGGCCGCGCGCTTGTGCGCCGGGTCGTGCGTGGTCTCGTACAGGCGGTAGAGCGCCTCGTTCATTCCGCCGTACTCCGTGTTCAGGAGCTGCCCGGGGTTGGCCTGGCGGCCCGCCCAGGCGGTGATCCAGCTGCCGAAGCCGCCGGCGACGGTGAGCGCCTTCTGCGAGACGGCGTCGGGCGCCTGGTCGTGGGCGTCGAGGAGGCCTGCGAGCACCTTGTGCAGGTTGTAGAAGGGGACGAGCAGGCCGTCGCCGCCCGAGGGGAGGTAGCGGGTCGGGAACGGCGAGACGTAGCCGGCGTTCGCGGGGTCCTTGAGCGCGTAGGCGTCCTGGACCTTCTTCAGACCGTCGACGGAAGCGGTGAGCTTCGCGAGCAGTGCCGCCTTGGTGGCCGCGTCTTCCTCGGTCGCGTAGGCCTGCGAGAGCGCCGAGAGGTAGTGGCCGAAGAAGTGGCCCTGGAACCGGGTGCCGTTCTCGCGCTCCCAACCCCCGTATCCGCCGCTGGTGGTCGGCGTGAGCCCGGCCTCGCGGTAGAAGGAGTAGAGGAACATCTCGGGGTCGAGGCTCAGCAGGTACTCGACGGTCTGCTGCTCCCCGTTCTCGAGGTAGGGGTCCTGCACGGAGACGTCGGACAGGCCGGCCTCCAGAAGGTAGTTCGACGTCTTCACTCCCCGGGGCTGCACCTGGAGAGTGTAGGTCTTCGTGACCGCGGTGCTGCCCCCGTAGGTGGCGGAGCCGGTGAGGACGACCTGCGTCGCGGAGCCGGTGGGCGGCGTGACCGCGGCCGTGCCTCCGCTGATCGCGACGGTCGCCGGGTCGGAGGAGGTCCAGCTGAGGGCGGACCCCTTCGCGCCGACGGTGGGCAGGGTGAAGCCGGTGCTGGTGCTCGCGGGCGGGGCGACCAGCTCGAGGTCGGCCCGGGCGATGCTCGCGGGGTCGAAGGAGGGGTTGCCGGCCTTCGTCAGGGCGACGACGTCGGTGGTGGTCGCGACGCCGTTGTAGAGCGCGTAGTCGTCGAGCAGGCCGCGCAGGTGCGCGCCGTTGTACTGGGGGCCGTTGAAGCCGAGGGTCTTCGTCGAGGTGCTCTCGGAGCCGAGGACGCCGGATGCGGAGGAGGACGGCGCGGTCTTGACGACGGCGGTCTGCTTCACCCCGTTGCGGTAGAAGGCGACGGCCTTGGTGCTCTTGTCGTACGTGGCGACCACGTGCGTCCACTCCCCCGCGGGGAAGAAGCCGGAGCGGGCGGTCTCGACGGCGACCTTGTACGGCTGACCGCCGGACGGGCCGATCGAGAGGGCGAGCGGAGTGCCGTCGCCCTCGGAGGTGAGGTACCAGCCGTCGGAGTTGTAGGTGGTCTTGTTCCAGGTGAAGACCTGCTCACCGGTCATCGCGCTGGTCGGCTTGTACCAGAACGAGACGGTGAGGTCGGCGGGCTGCAGCGCCGCCGCAGTGCCGAGCGAGATCGCGTTCGATCCGGTGAACTCGAACGCCCGGCCGTTCAGGCCGGTGCCGTAGGAGGCGGTGCCCTTCTGCATCCCGAGGGCGGTACCACGACCGCTGGTGTCGGCGAGCGACCCGTCGAACGGGAGCTCGAGCACCTTCGCGGCGTCGAGCGAGGTGGTGGGGGCGGCCTGGGCCGTGGGGCCGACCGACAGGAGACCCGCCGTCAGCGCCATCACCGCCACGGTGGCCAGGGGGAGTCGTCGTCTCATTCGTGAGGCCTCTCGTCGTTGAGAAATCCGGCCCAGGGGGGCGGGCCGCCTCGAATGTTACCGTTAACAATAGTTTTCGGTGAGGTTTCGGTGAGAGGACTGACAGGGTCCTCGAGCGCTCAGCGGCGCCGGTCCAGAGCCGCCCGGAGGTACGGAGCGGTGCGGCTGCCCGCGGCCTCGGCGACCTCCTCCGGAGTGCCCGTCGCGACCACCGAGCCGCCGGCCCGGCCCGCCCCCGGGCCGAGGTCCACGACCCAGTCCGCGTCGGCGACGACGCGCATGTCGTGCTCGACGACGATCACCGTGTTGCCCGCGTCGACGAGGTGCTGCAGGTGCTCGAGCAGGCGGTCGGCGTCGGCGGGGTGCAGGCCCGACGTCGGCTCGTCGAGCAGGTAGAGCGTGTCCCCGCGCTGGGCGCGACGCAGCTCCGAGGCGAGCTTCACCCGCTGCGCCTCTCCCCCGGACAGCTCGGGCGCCGGCTGGCCGAGCGAGACGTAGCCGAGCCCCACGTCCACCAGAGCGTCGAGGTGGCGGGCGACCTCGCGGTCCTCGGCGAAGGCCTCGCGCGCGTCGGCGACGCTCAGCGCGAGGACGTCGGCGATCGTCCGGCCGCCGAGGGTGACCTCGAGGGTCTCGTCGTTGTACCGGGCGCCGCCGCACGCCGTGCAGGGCGCCTCGACGGTCGGGAGGAACAGCAGCTCCACCTCCACGGAGCCCTCGCCCTTGCAGACGGGGCAGCGCCCGCTGGGCAGGTTGAAGGAGAAGCGGCTCGCCGAGAAGCGGCGGCGCTTCGCCTCCGGGGTGGCCGCGAAGAGCGTCCGCACCCGGTCGAACAGACCCGTGTAGGTCGCGACGTTCGAGCGCGAGGTCCGGCCGATCGGGGTCTGGGTCACCTGCACCACCCGGCGCAGGCGGTCCGCGGGCCCGGAGGCGGTGCCGCGGGTCGCCGCCGCGGCCGCGTCGAGCAGCGGGTCCGCCTCCCCGCCCTCCTCGGCCGGCGCGTCCTCGGCGACGTCGGCGCGGAGCGAGGCGCGCAGCAGATCGGGCAGGGCCTGGTTCACGAGCGTCGACTTGCCCGATCCGGAGACACCGGTGACCGCGGTGAGCACCCCGACCGGGAACGCGACGGAGAGGTCGTCGAGGGTGTGCCGCGAGACTCCGGCGAGCTCGATCCACTGCTCCGCGGTGCGGCGGGAGCGCAGCGGCGCCGGGTCGCCCTCGGGGAAGAGGTAGCGGCGGGTGACGGAGCCGCGGGCGCCCGGCAGGCCGTCGAGCGGGCCGGAGTAGACGACGGTGCCGCCCCCCGACCCCGCGCCCGGGCCGATGTCGACGATCCAGTCGGCCTCGCGGATGACGTCGAGGGAGTGCTCGACGAAGAAGACGGTGTTGCCGGTCGCGCGCAGGGTCCGCAGGATGCCGAGCAGCGCCTCCGTGTCGGCGGGGTGCAGGCCCGTAGACGGCTCGTCGAGCACGAAGACGACGCCGAAGAGGCGCGAGAGCACCTGCGTCGCGAGGCGCATCCGCTGGAGCTCCCCCGAGGAGAGCGTCGGCGTGGAGCGGTCGAGCGAGAGGTGGCCGAGGCCCAGGTCGACGATCGGCGCGAGGCGGGCGACGAGGTCCTCGACCAGCCGCTGCGCGGCCAGGCGGGTCTGCGGAGCGCCGTCGGCCGGGGTCCAGCCGGGCTCCAGCACGCGCCGCGCGACGACGACCAGCTCCTCGAGCGGGAGCGCCGACAGCTCGGTGATGTCGAGCCCCTCGAAGGTGACCGCGAGCGCGTCGGGCTTCAGCCTCCGGCCGCCGCACACCGGGCAGGCGACGCTGACGACGAACGAGGCCGCGCGCTCGCGCATCCGGGCGCTCTTCGAGCCGGCGAAGGTGTCGAGCACGTAGCGGCGCACCCCGAGGAACGTGCTCATGTAGCGCGGCTCGTCCCCGGCGGCCACGGACGCGCGCACCTCCGCGGGAGAGCGGTCGGTCCACACGGGAACCTGCGGGGAGTCAGGAGTGTGCAGGATCCAGTCGCGGTCCTCCGCGGGCAGGTCGCGCCACGGAGCGTCGATGTCGTGTCCGAGCGAGATCAGGCTGTCGCGCAGTTGCTTGCCGTGCCAGGCGGTCGGCCAGGCGGCGAGCGCCCCGTCGCGGATCGAGAGGGAGTCGTCCGGCACCATCAGCTCGTCGGGGACGTCGTAGACCCGGCCGATGCCGTGGCAGCTGGGGCACGCGCCCTGCACGGTGTTGGCCGAGAAGTCCTCCGCGAGCAGCATCGGCGCGCCCTCGGGGTAGGCGCCGATGCGCGAGAACACCATCCGCACCACGCTCGAGAGCGTCGTCGCACTGCCGACCGTGGAGCGGGCCGAGCCTCCGGAGCGCCGCTGTGGGAGGGCGACGGCCGGCGGCAGGCCCTCGATCGAGTCGACGTCCGGCACGCCGACCTGGTCGATCAGCCGCCGCGCGTAGGGGGCGACCGACTCGAAGTAGCGGCGCTGCGCCTCCGCGTAGAGCGTGCCGAAGGCGAGCGAGCTCTTGCCCGATCCGGAGACCCCCGTGAAGGCGACGAGGGCGTCGCGCGGCACGTCGACGTCGATGCTCCGGAGGTTGTTCTCGCGGGCGCCGCGCACGCGGACGTGGTCGAGGGGGTCGGTGGTTCCAGGCGCGCTCATCCGTACAGCCTGCCGTGCCGGGATGTGGGGCGGCCGCCGCGGAGCTCCGAGGCGCTCGACGCCGAGACGGCCCGCTCCCGGCCGAGGCACCGCAGTGGGGCGGTGTCTCGGCGGGGCGGGCCGTCTCGGCGTCAGCGGCGCGCGTGCGTCAGCAGGTGCGCGCCGGGTAGGCCGCGGTCAGGGCGCCCGCGGTGAGCGAGGCGGCCGGGACCGAGGCCTGACGGGTGGTGAAGGCGGCCGAGGCGCTGGCGCCGGGGGCGGCGGTCAGCGTCTGCGAGGCGCCGAACGGCGAGCGGATGACGACCGAGAGGGGCGTCGTGCCCGTGTTCTTCACCACTCCGGTGAGGACGACCTTGCCCGCGACGCAGCGGGTGGACGCGGTGAGCGTCGAGGTCGGTGCCGTCACCACCACGGTCGCGGTGACCGTGACGGCCGTGGAGCTCGAGAGCCGACGGTCGGCGGCGTTGTAGGCCGTCGATCCGTTCGCGCCCACCCACTGGTTGTCGTTCGCACCGATCGTGCGGACGACTCCGGTGACGGAGTAGCGGCCGGGCGCCGTCGCCACCGCGGAGGTGTTCCAGGTGACCGGCTGCGAGGCGGTGCCCCGGTTGTAGGCGAGCACGACGTCGGCGCGGGCGGGCAGAGCCGCCGCGGCGTCGGTGCCGGAGGCGACCGTCACCTCGCCGAGGTCCGAGCGGACCGCGGAGGCGGCGTCGGCCGAGCGGACCTCGGCGTACTGCCCCGCGGTCAGCGAGACGATGCCGCCGTGCTTGGTCGACGAGGCGAGCGAGAAGCCCGGGTCGGTGAGCTGGGTCCAGCCCGTGTCGAGGTCGTTCGTCACCATCGGCTTGTAGCCGGTCGCGGGGATCACGTCGACGTACAGGTACCAGGTGTCCTCGCCGTGGTCCTTGAACACCGCGGGGCCCTCGACCCCACCGGGGTTGCCGCCGGACCACACCGCGCCGATGCGCGACTGGATCTGCGTCCACGAGGTCGTCGGCAGCCACCAGGTCGCCGAGGTGGTCGACTCCATGTAGATGCCCTTGCCGGTGCCGTTGTCCTTCGAGATCCGGTAGGTCGTGCCGGAGTCCTGGATCAGCGTGGTGTCGATCGTGTCGGCCCCGGTGTCGATGAAGGTGCCGCCGTACGAGTAGGTGGCCTGCGTGAAGTCCGTGGTCGCTCCCCAGAGCACGCGGGAGGATCCGGTGCCCGGCGTGTGCGCCGCGGTCGGGTAGACCGTCGAGGACCAGTAGACGACGAACGCGCCCTTGCCGGGTCCCGCGTAGTCCGGCACCCACGTGGCCTCGGGAGCCCACATCATGCCGGCCTCGAGCTTCTTCGTCCCCGCGGCGTCGAGCGCCACGTCGAACTGGCGGACGTCGCTCCACGACACGAGGTCGCTCGACTCCCAGACGTTCATCTTCGTGCTGCCCTTGGTGGTCCAGTAGCACCAGGTGTCGCAGGTGCTGGGGCCCCGGTCGCCGCCGAAGACGCGGAGGTCCGTGGCGATGATGTAGTACTTCTTCGTGTCGGGGTTGTAGGTCAGGTACGGGTCGCGGACACCGGTGGTGCCGAGGTCGGAGGCCAGGATCGGCTTCGCGCCGTTGAGCGGGTCCCACTTCTCCGGGTCGTCGCCGCGGGAGACGTCGAGGTAGATCTTCTCGGCGTAGCCCTGGGAGTCCTCGACGAAGTGGACCATCATGTAGCCGTAGGGGGTGTCGACGCCGACCTGCGGCTCGACCGTCACGGCGATCGAGCGGGTCTGCACGATTCCGCGGATCGACGCCGTCGCGGTGAGCGTCGAGGCGCGCGCGGCCTGGCCCACGGCGGGGCGGTCGGCGCTGAGGGTGCGGCCGTCGGCCGAGACGCGCAGGGTCGGGTCGCTGGAGGACCAGGTCACCGCTCCCCCGTAGTCGGGCAGGTTCGTGGTCGAGTCGTCGACGGTGAGCGGGGCGACCCCGGCCAGCACGGCGGCGGCGATCGGGGAGAACGTGGAGGCGTGAGGCTTCGCGTCGACGCTCGACACGGCCACCACCTCCGCCCCGGTGAGCGCGCGGTCGTAGACGCGGAACGCCGAGACCTCGCCCGTGTAGAACGGGTCGGGGTACGGTGCTCGGCCGATCGTGTTCAGCGACTGGTCCGCCACCGACGAGGGGCGCAGAGCGGTGGGCGCCGAGGCGACCTGGACGCCGTCGACGAAGAACGAGATCGTGCCGGCGCTGCCGTCGATCACCGAGGTGAGGCTGTACCAGCGGTCGGCGGTCAGGGCGGAGGCGCTGCGGGCGTTGTTCTCGCCGTTCCCTCCGCTGGTCGTGATCGCGGTGCGCACCCGGTCGCGGACGGACGCGAACCAGTACTGGTTCGTGCTGTCGCTGCCGATGTTCCACAGGAAGTGGAAGTTCGAGAGCATCGACGCGTCGGCGCGGGTCTCGATCGTGACGGTGGCCGACGAGCGACCGGTCAGCAGGTTCGCGGGCAGCTGCACCCAGGGGGCGGTGGTGCTGCTCTTGGGGCCGCCGGTGAGGCGGAGCGACGTGCCGGTCCAGAGCGCGTCGGTCGCGTTGCGGACGGTGGCGGCTCCCACGCCTCCGCTCACGGTGTTCGGGACCGTGCTGCCGGTGGTCTGCGTGAACCGGTAGTCGGCGAGGAGGCCCTGCTGCGGGATCACGGCATCGGCCGCCTGCGCGGCCGGAGCCGGGGCGACGAGGCCCGAGAGCAGCACTGCTCCGAGGCCGAGCGCGGCGAGCGCTGCGCGCAGCGGCGCTCGCCGCGCGGGTGTGGTGGTGGGGGGCATGGTGCTCCTTCGGTGGAGTGGTGCGGTTCGGGGAGGGGGAGAGGATCTCGGGGTGCCGAGCCCTGCTCGGTCGAGCAGCGCCGTCAGGGGCGTGTCGGAACCTGTGTGCGGAGCACGAGGGGCTCGATACGCCGCTGGGCGGCTGCTCGACAGGCAGGGAGGGGCAGCCGCTCGACCGGCACGAGGGATCAGCCGCCGGGGTTCATGTTGGTGTACCCGGTGGTCGGGGCGGTGGTGCCGAGTGCCGCGAGGGTGGGCGCCCTCCGCATCACGACGGGGTTGCCCGGGCTGTCGCGACCATGGAGCAGTCGCCGTCGTGGAACTCGATCGCGGGGTCGGCGGTGTCCGGCGCGATCGGGTCGGTGGAGGTCGGCTCGCCGAGGGCGACGGCCGGGGAGGCGGCGGTGTAGGGCAGCGGAGCCACCGCGGCGAGGAGGATCAGCAGCCCGGCCGTGTGGTGGCGCCGGAGCCCCGCGGATCGGGGGAGCTCGGCGTCGACGGGCGTCGATGCGGTCGTCATCGTGACTCCATCGTCAAGGGGCGGCGTGGGGCCCGGAGGCGCACCGTGAGCGGCGCGCCCCCGGGGGCTGGGGGGCTGCGGAGAGGCGCCGGAGGGCGCCAAGGGGAGAGGCCCGGTGGACCTCGGAGAAGAACTCGCCGTGACTCGCAGGATCCGGCGCGACCTCCACCTCGAGGCCTCCGACGCCGCCAGCTGCACGGTTTGTTCACGGTAACAGGGCGTCTGCGCAAACTCAACGGCCCCCGTGAGCGGGGGTGGCATCACTTCACGGCGCCTGCGGTCCGCGCGGTCGCTTTCGTCACGGAGGAAGGATCCGCGGCGCCCCGTGGAACGGCGCAGGCGACGTGGGCCGGATCGGACGTTCGTCGTGAGTCGTGATCAGCACCGCCGTCCCGAGCCGCCGTCCTCTTTCTTCCACCGCCGCTCGCGCCTCCGCCTCCGCTGTCAAGAGGGGAGAGACGGGCCGCGCCCCTCGCCTAGGGTGCCGGGATGCCCCGCACCCGGACGTCCCGCGCCGCCCTCGCCTGGCGGGAGGCGGTCACCGGCTCGCGCCTCATGCTCGCTCTCAAGACGGCGCTGGCGGTCGGCATCGCCTGGGCCGTCGCGCCGCTCGCTCCCGGAGTCGCGGAGCAGTACCCGTACTACGCGCCGCTCGGCGCCCTGGTCAGCATGTACCCGACCCTGATGGGCTCGGTCCGCACCGGACTGCAGACCCTGCTCGGCCTGGCGGCGGGGATCGGGCTCGCCGCCCTCGTGGTGGCCACCGTCGGCCCGACCTGGTGGACGATCCCGCTCGTCGTCGGGATCGGCGTGGTCCTCTCGGGGACCGGGTGGTTCGGCGCGGGCCGCGAGTACGTGCCGATGGCGGCCCTCTTCGTGCTCATCATCGGCGGGGCCGACGCCGAGGACTACTCCCTCGGCTACCTCGTGCAGATGGCGGTGGGCGTGGTGGTGGGGCTGCTGGTGAACGTGGTCGTCGCCCCCGGGCTCACCGTCGAGGCGGCGTCCGCCCGGGTCGACGCGTTCCAGCGCGAGCTCGCGGAGCACCTGCGCCAGCTGGCCGCCGCGCTCGAGGAGACGTGGCCGCCCGAGCACGAGGCCTGGGCGCGCAACGGCGAGGAGCTGGCCCGGACGGCGGAGGAGGTCCGCGCGGCCCTCGCGGACGCGGACGAGAGCCGCAAGGGCAACCCGCGCGCGCTGCTGCACCGGCGCGACTCCCGACCCGACCACCTCCGCCTCGAGACGCTCGACGCGATCCTCTTCCACGTCCGCGATCTGAGCGGCGCCCTCGCGGACACCATCTGGGAGCGGCCGGGCGCGCTCCCGTTCGATCCGGCGCTCGGCCCGCCGCTGAGCGAGGCCTGCCGGGCGGTCGCCGACGCGATCGACCGCGACGACGCCGGCTCCCCCGCCGCGCACCGGGCGATCGGAGGCGCGGCCCGCGCGATCCGGCACCTCGTGCAGGTCGTCGACGAGCGGACCGCCGCGACCTCCCGGACCCTCGGGCCCGGCGTCCTCGCGGCGATGCACCTCCGCCGCGTCCTGGTGCGCCTGCAGCACGACAGCGCGGAACCGCAGGAGGAGTGAGGGCTGGCGCCTCCTGTCCCATACTGATATGGTGCTGAGACATCAGGAGGACGGGGACGACGTGGAGCGGACGGGGACGACGTGGAGCGGACGGTGACGACGACGAGCCTCCGTGGTCGCACGCCGGAGCGGGCGACCACGGAGGCTCACCTGGCCTTCGGGCAGGCGCTACTCGCAGACGAAGAAGGCGACCTCCACGTAGCCCATCGTCTGCGAACGGGTGTCGACGTCGGAGTTCTCGACGGTCACGCCGGACGCGGCGAAGCTGCTGCCTCCTGCGCCCGTCGACGCGTTGGCCGCGTAGGAGCCGCCACCCCGCACCCACAGGGAGGTGCCGCCGCCGGCACCGCCGAAGTAGCCGCCGCCGCCACCACCGGACGCGTAGGTCACCTGGCGGCTCGCGTTCGTCCTCGCTGCGCCGGCACCGCCGTCGCGCCCGGAGCCCGGGCTGCCGAGAACCGTCTCGGTCACGTTGACCGTCGTCACACCGGGCTGCCCCGGCCCGGTCTGGCTTCCGCCGGTGCTCGGGGCCTGCTCCGTGGAGCCGGTGCTGCTGTCCGCGCGCGAGACGGCGCTGTCGTAGCCGGAGCCGCCGACGGGACCGCCGGACCCCGCGTTCGGCCCGACGCGGGCGGACCGGGTGAAGTCGTTCGAGGTGAAGCCGGCTGCGCTACCGCCGCCGCCGCCCGCGATGACGAGCAGGGAGCCCGCGGCGGTGATCCCGCTGGCCCCGCCCCCTCCTCCGGAGCCGATGTAGCCCGGAGTGCCCGGAGCCCCGCCGTTGCCGAGCCCCCGGCCGCCGGCCTGGTTGCTGCCGCCCGAGCCCGCGGTGATGACGATCTCGGACGCTCCGCCGAGCGCGTCGACGGGGATGGTGCCCGTCACCCGCGCACCGGCGCTGGTGACGTCCGACCCGGTGCGGACGCCGCCGCCGTCTCCGCCGACCGCCGTGAAGCGGACCCACTGGGTTCCCGCGGGCACGGGGATCGTCCGGGCCGCGAGCGCGGTGGTCGAGGTGGCGTCGATGCGCTGCGCGTCCTGCAGGGCGCACTGGGGGGCGGTCGAGGCCGACGCCATCGGAGCGGCGATCGAGGCGGCCACAACAGGAATCGCCCATGCGGCGCCCTTCACCACGGTTCGGCGCTGGGTCAGACGATCGGGGGCGCCGGTCGGCGTGCTGGTGTCTTCGTTCTGCATCGGAGTCCTTCTGTCATCGTGCACCCCTGGGTATCGGGGGCAGAGTCGGGTGAGAGGCGCGGGAGGATGCCCGTGCCGCTCCGACAGAGTCGCCTGCTCCGCGACGGGGCACGCCGCTCGAGGCCGCTCTGGCGCGAACCTGCCCTGAGGCGGCGCGCCGCGCCCCCCGCGCCTCATCCTCAGCGACTTCTCCGCAGCGCCGACCAGTCGTGGACGACGTCGCAGATGCCCCGTCGGACTCGCCGATACGGACCCTCCGAGCGGGCGGCCCGACTCGCGAGCACCCCGGACCGAGCGGCCCGGAGAGCCCGCGACGGCCGAGCGCAGAACCCGACGTCAGTCCGGCGCCGGCCCGCGACGGCCGAACGGGCAGCCTGGCGTCAGCCCGGCGTCACGCCCCGACGGCCGAACGGCCAGCCCGGCATCAGCCCAGCGCCAGCCCGGCGCCAGCCCGGCGTCAGCCCGCGTCGGCGAGCAGCGCCTCGCGGTCGAGCCGCTTCGCGTAGCAGCGGGCGCTCGGCTCGTCGCCCCAGTAGCCGTAGCCCGCGATCGGGTCGTAGCCGGCGCTCGCATAGAGCGCCATCGCCTCCGGCTGCTCCGTGCCGGTGACCAGTCGGAGCAGCTCCACGCCCTCGCGGGCCGCCAGCCGCTCGACGCCGGCGAGCAGCACGCGGCTGAGCCCGCGGCCCCGCGCGGCGCTCACCACGAACATCCGCTTGATCTCGCCGATGCCGTCCTCGACCGCGAGCGCCACGCAGCCGACGAGCCCGCCGTCGACCTCGAGCAGCAGGGTCGGAGCGTCGGCGGGAGGGCGCGGACCGGTGTCGTCGCCGCCGTAGCGGGCGAGGAGGTCGGCCTCCTGCAGGGCGAAGAGGTCCATGGCGGCCGGGTCTCCGGCCGTGGTCTCGATCAGGCGGTGCACGGCACGATGCTACGGCGCGGCGGCGAGCCCCGCGGCGATCCCGGTCAGCTGCTCGAGCACGACCCGCACGGCCGAGCGCTCCAGCGTCTCGGGCCGGGCGAGGCAGTCGATGTGGCGGCCGAGCCCCGGGATCCCGAGCGGTCGCAGCACCACCTCCGGCGTGCGCCGCAGGTCGGTCGTGTACCGCGGCAGCAGCGCGACGCCGTCGCCCGCCGACACGACCGCCGCCGCGACCAGGAAGTCGTTGATCCGGTGCGGGATGCGCGCGTCGCCGGCCGCGAGGACCGCGATGGCGTCGATCGCCCGCTCCAGGGGGAAGCCCTCGTGCACCGCGACCCACTCCTCGTCGCGGAGGTCGGCGGGACGGACGACGTCCTTCGCGGCGAGCGGATGGTCGCGGCGGAGCGCGAGGTCGAGCGGCTCGAAGAGGAGGGGCGTGGAGCGCACGGTCCCGGGCCACTCGGCGCTGCCGGCGAGCCGGTGCGCGACGACCAGGTCGTGATCCGCGGTCAGCCCGGCGAAGGCGCTCTGCGCCACGTCGAAGTCGGCGAGCGCGACGCCCGGCCGACCCGGTGCGCGCAGCGCCTCCAGCAGCGGGCCGAACATCGCCAGCCCCGCGCTGTGGAACGCAGCGACCGAGACGGTGCCGCTCGGCTCACCCTCGAAGTCCGCGACCGCCCGGGCCGCGCGCTCGAGCGCCACCTCCACCTCGACCACGGCGGCCGCGAGAGCGCGGCCGGCGGGGGTCAGCGCGGTCCGGCGCCCGTCGCGGAAGGTCAGCGCCGTCGGCGTGCGGCGCTGCAGCGCGCTGATCTGCTGCGAGACGGAGGAGGGGGACACCCGCATCGCGGCGGCGACGGCGGCGATGCTCCCGCGCTCGCCGAGCTCCCGCAGAGCTCTGAGCTGTCCGAGTTCCATGAGTTCCAACTTACGCGTCGGCGCAGAAGATGCAGTCTTGTCCTGCGGGTCTCCGTGCCGCCACGATGAGCCGTGCGCGCTCTCCTCTCCCGCTTCCGGGTCGACCTCCTCCTGCTCGTGGTCGCCGCCTCCTGGGGCTCCACCTACTTCGCGGCGAAGGAGCTCGTCACCGACTCCAGCGTGATGGCGCTGCTCGGCTCGCGGATGACCCTCGCCGCCCTGTGCCTGGCCGTGATCGTCGCGGCGCGGCGGCACCGGATCAGCGCGGCGGAGTGGCGGGTCGGCGTGACCATCGGGGCGCTGCTCGCGACGATCTTCGCGCTCGAGACCTACGGCATCGCCGGCACCTCCGCCACCAACGCGGGCCTCATCATCAGCCTGACGATCGTGATCACGCCGATCCTCGACTCCGCCGTCTCGAAGCGCCGCCTCCCGGGCCGCTTCCTGCTCGCATGCCTCGTCGCGGTCATCGGAGTCGCGCTGCTCGCGGGCAACGGCGCCCTCCGCCCGCTCTCCCCCGGCGACCTGCTGATCCTCGGCGCCGCCGTCGTGCGGGCCGTGCACGTCACGTCGATGCACCGCCTCTCGGCGCGGGCGCCGATGGACTCCCTCCGCCTGACCACGGTGCAGCTCGGCACCTGCGCCGTCGTCTTCAGCGCCGCGTCGCTCGTCGTCGGCGTGCCGATCCCCGAGTACGTCGCGGGGCTCGACCCCGTTGGCACCGGCCTGTTCCTCTACCTCGTCCTGGTCTGCACCGTCTTCGGCTTCCTCGTGCAGACGTGGGCGGTCCGCCGCACCTCCCCCTCCCGCGTCAGCCTCCTGCTGGGCACCGAGCCGGTGTGGGCCGCGGTCGTCGGAGTCGCGCTCGCCCGCGACCCGATCGCGCCGGTCGGCTTCCTCGGCATCGCGCTGATCCTCGCGGGCACGGCCTGGGGGCGCTCCCTCGAGCAGCGGACGGCACCCGACGTGCCGACCGCGGCGGCCGCTCCGGAGGCGCTGCCCGCCCCCGAGCCGGAGGACGAGCAACGGCGTCCCGTCGAGCGGTAGCCGGGTCAAGGGACTCGCGTGCGGCGTCCCGATGTGGGGGAATCGGGTCGGGAGGCGTCCGCCGCGGGCGCCGCCGGAGGAGGATCCATGTCGCTCAGCGTGCTGTTCATCGGCGGGACGGGCATCATCAGCGCCGCCTGCGTCCGCGAGGCGCTGCGGCTCGGCCACGACGTGACCGTGCTGAACCGGGGGCGGACGTCGCTCCGCCCGCTGCCCGAGGGCGTCCGCGAGGTGCAGGCCGACGGCCGCGACCGCGACGCCGTCACCGCCGCCCTCGGCGACAAGACCTTCGACGCCGTGATCGACTTCGTCGCCTTCACGCCCGAGCACGTGCAGCAGGACATCGACCTGTTCGCCGGCCGCACGGGCCAGTACGTCTTCATCAGCTCGGCCTCGGCCTACCAGAAGCCGCCGCGCAGCCTCCCGGTCACCGAGTCGACTCCGCTCCGGAACCCCTACTGGCAGTACTCCCGCGACAAGATCGCGTGCGAGGACCTGCTCGTGGCCGAGTACCGCGCGAGCGGCTTCCCGGTCACGATCGTCCGCCCCTCGCACACCTACGACCGGACCGCGCTGCCCGTCGACGGAGGCTGGACCGTCGTCGACCGGATGCGCCGCGGCCAGGAGGTGGTCGTCCTCGGCGACGGCACCTCGCTCTGGACGCTCACGCACGCCGACGACGTCGCTGTCGGCCTGGTCGGTCTTCTCGGCGCCTCCGCCGCGATCGGCGAGGCCTTCCACATCACCGGCGACGAGACGCCGACCTGGGACGAGATCCACCGCGACCTCGCCGCGGCGGCCGGAGTCGAGCCGCGCCTTGTGCACGTCGCCTCCGACGCGATCGCCGCGGCCGACCCCGAGCTCGGTGCCGGGATCATCGGCGACAAGGCGCACTCGATGGTGTTCGACAACGCGAAGATCCGCCGCCTCGTCCCGGCGTACTCCCCCTCGGTGCGCTTCAGCGACGGCGCCCGCGAGATCGTGGAGTGGTACGACGCCGACGAGTCGCGCCGCGTGGTCGACGAGCGGATGAACGGCCTGTTCGACGCGCTGATCGAGCGGTACCGGCCGCGCCCGCTGTGAGGGTCGGGCGGAGGGGGTGCGCGAGTCCGCCGGCTCCGCCCCTCCCGGCCGCTGCACCCCGCTCGGCTCCTCCACCTGCGCCGGCGCCCCCGCTCAGCCGATCGGCTCGAGCCGCACCAGGAACCCGCCCGGCACTCCCGGCTGCAGCTCCTGGTACTCGGACGGCACGCGGTAGGAGCCCTCGCCGACCGCGGTCACGGTGAACGCGTCGTCCGTGCGGGTCCCCGCGAGGAAGACGGTGTAGACGTCGGTGCCGTCCTCGGTGGTGCGCTTCCCGGCCGCCGCGCCGACCCAGCGGTGCCCGCCCGAATCGGCCGTCGCCGTCTCCCCGAGGGTCGCGTCGATCGCGGCCGGGTCGACGTCCACGGCGCGGATCCCGTCCTGGCACTCGCGCCAGACGCCCGTGAATCCGGGGTCGGGGTCGGAGTAGCAGAACATCATCGACCCGTCGGGCGCGACGTGCAGGTCGCCGTAGCCGCCGACCACCGGCCCGGAGACGGGGGCGGTCGTGGGCCCGGTCGTCGGCTCGGGGTCGGTCGGCGCGGTGCACCCGGCGAGCGCGAGGACGAGCACCGCCACCGCTCCCGCTCGCCACCTCATGTGCGCAACCTACTGGAGCCGCGCCCCCGCCCGTCCGTGTGCCGAGCCGGGAGTCCGCCGGGAGCCGGACCGCCCTCAGACCAGCCGGCGGCCGCTGAAGCGGTCGACGGGGGCGTCGTGCCGCATCGCCCGCTCGTACATCCGCCGGAACGGCTCGGTGAGCACGCCGTTCGTGCGGTCCAGCGAGTCCTGCCAGGCCACGATCTCCCCCAGCTGCGCGGCGAGATCCGCGCGGAGGGCCGCCTCGTCGACGGTGGTCGAGACGCCCTTCGAGACGACGACCCGGCCCGCGACGATCACGGTGTCGATCGACGAGCCGTTCTCGGCGTAGACGAGCTGGTTCTCGAGCCGCTGGCGCGGGGTGAAGTTCAGCGTCTCGAGGTCGTAGACGACGAGGTCGGCCTGCTTGCCGACCTCGATGCTGCCGGTGACGTCGTCGAGCACGGCGCTGCGCGCGCCTCCGATCGTGCCGGCCGTGAGCACCTCGGACACGGTCGGCCAGGTGGCGATGTCCGGATCCGTGACCTTGTGCAGGAGCGCCGCGGCCTTCACGACGTCGAGCATGCGCGGCGAGTCGCTGCTCGAGCAGCCGTCGGTGCCGAGGCCGAGGTTCACGCCCGCGTCGTGCAGCGCGCGCCACGGGGCGATGCCCGAGCCGAGCTTGAGGTTCGAGATCGGGTTGTGCGAGACGGACGTGCCGGCGGCGGCGATCCGCTCCATGTCGGAGTCGGTGAGCCAGATCCCGTGGGCGAAGGTCGTGTTCGGCGAGAGCGCGCCGATCCGCTCCATGTACTCGACCAGGGTCGAGCCGTAGGACAGCTCGCCGGTCACCAGCTGCGTCTTCGTCTCGAGGACGTGGATGTGGCACTCCGCCCCGTGCTCGAGCGCCAGCTCGGTCGCCCCCACGAGCAGCTCGGGCCCGCAGCGCTGAGGAGCGGACGGGGCGACCATGTAGCGCAGCCGCCCGCCTCCCCTCCCGTGCTGGGTCGCGAACGCCTCGCGGCTGAAGGCGAGGTAGCCCTCCGTCGTCGGGCGCGACGCCGACCGCGCCTGGTCGAGGATCTCCGCGGGCACGTACTCCTCGAGGAACGGCATCGTCTCGTGGAAGGGCCTGCTGATCACGTGGCCCGAGATGTTGGCGCGGACTCCGATCTCGTCGTACGCGTCGAAGACCGCGGCGAGCTGCTCCGCGTCCTGGTCCGGGTTCTCGAGCACGTCGTCGACCAGGGTCGTGACCCCGGCCTTCAGCGATTCGAGGGCGAAGAGCGACGAGCGCAGCCGCACCAGATCCGGAGCGACGCGGCTGTTCCCGAGGATCGGGTACGACAGCAGCATCCACAGCTCGAGCGGCAGGTTGTCGTAGCGGCCCTTGTAGAGGTACTCCCACGAGTGGGTGTGGGCGTTGACGAAGCCGGGGACGACCAGGCGGTCGCGCCCGTCGATCACCTCGTCGCCCGGCTCGGGGACGAGGCCCGGGCCGATCGCGACGATCAGCTCGTCGACGATGCGGATGCTCGCCGTGATCGGGACGGCGCCCGAGACCGGGTCCATGGTGATCACGGCGGCGTCGGAGAGGAAGAGGGGCATGGCGGTTCCGTTCGTGGTGCGGGGTGGGACGGGGCGGGCCGGCTCGCGAGGGGGCCGGCCCGCGGAGGGGCTCGGGCTCAGCCGCGGACGGGCTCGGGCTCCGCGACGACCGGCGCGGCCGACTCCCGGCGTTCGACCCAGGCGGGAGCGTCCCGGCCGAGCAGGAGGTAGGCGATGCCGGCCGAGACTCCGCCCGCGAGCCACGAGACGTCGACGCCGCCGAGGGCGGTCGCGGCCGGACCCTGCAGGGCGGGCACCGAGCCGTTCATGAACAGCCAGGTCAGGGTCGCGCCGATCGCGAAGGAGAGCAGCGCCCGCCAGCGGACGTCCGGCAGCAGCGGCGAGCCGACCGGGGCGAACAGGTGCCCGAAGGAGCGGACGCGCGGCTCGAACACGGTGTAGTGCACCAGCACGATCGCACCCCAGGGGGCGACCCAGCCGACGAGGCCGACCAGCCACGCGTCGAGCGTGGTGGCGAGGTCGTCCTGAAACACGAAGAACACCGCGGCCGCGAAGGCCAGCACGCCGACGATGAGGCTGAGCGCGCGGCGCCCGAGCCGGATGTCGAGGGCCTGGGTCGCCATGCCGAACGAGTAGATGTTCAGGACGTTGGTCGCGATCGGACCGTGCACCACCAGGAGCAGCACGGGGATCGCGAGGGCACCGAAGTTCTCGACGATCAGCTCCCCGGGATCCACGGAGCCGTTCTTCGTCGCGAGGGTCGCGCCGAGGACGCCGAGCCAGACCACCGGGATGAACTGGCCGAGGACGCTGGCGAGGTAGAGCCCCCGCTTCGAGGAGCGGGGTCCGACGAAACGGGAGTAGTCGCCGGCGTAGGCGAGCCAGGTGAGGCCCCAGCCGATGCCGATGGCGGTCATCACGATGGACATGGCCGCGATGCGGTCGCCTCCGGTGAGCGCGCCCTCCGCGGGGCCGGCGTAGGACCAGTCGATGTCGAGGAAGAACCAGGCGACGACCGACATGATCGCCAGCACCAGGAGGGTCGGCGGCACGGTCCAGCGCTCGAAGGCGGCGATCGCGCGGTAGCCGAGGAAGGAGATCGCGACCTGCACCGCCATGATCACCGCGGCCACCGCGATCTTCCAGCCGACGTTCGCCTGCTCCGGGTCGACGACGCCGACGGAGCCGAGGAGCGCGATGACCAGGTCGAGGACGATCCAGGTGTTGATGGCGCACCAGCCGATCACGACCACGGCCTGGATCGCGGCCGGGACGTAGTTGCCGCGCCGGCCGAAGATCGCCCGTCCCACGAGCATCCCGGTCGCCCCCGTCCGCTGCCCGAGGAGGACGAAGAAGCCGAACACCGCCATCCCGACGACGTTGCCGAGCACGAGGACGGTGACGGTGTCCGCCAGGCCGAGGCCCATGTTCACGCCGAGGGCGCCGAGCACCCAGTTGATGGGGGCGATGTTGGCGCCGGCCCAGATCCAGAACTGCCCGTCGAGCCGGGCGGTGCGTCGGGAGTCGGGCAGGGGACTCAGCGCGTCCTCGGCGTCGGCGGTGCCGTGCAGGGTGTCGGTGCTCATGGCGGATCCTCTCGGGGAGGGGGATGAAGGGGAGGGCGGGGCGCCCGGTGAGGCTCCACTCTCGTGCGGACCCGTTTCGGGCGGCGCGTCCGCGTGTAAATTCGCCGTGACGCGAGAGGACGTTCTGTATGGCCTACCTGCTGTCGGACGCGATGCGGGATCCGCGCCTCGCCGCCATGCTCCCGGTGGTGGCCGCCGGGCACGCGGCCGCCGAGCGCGCCGTGATCCGCTGGGCCCACACGAGCGAGCAGCTCGACATCGCGCCCCTCCTCCTCGGAGGCGAGCTGCTCCTGATGGAGGGCGCGCTCCTCTCGACCGACCAGGACCCGGCGGAGTGCCGCGAGTACGTGCGGTCTCTGGTGGATGCGGGAGTCGGCGCCCTCGCTCTCGAGCTCTCGCCGCGCCTGCCCGCGGTGCCGCCGCCGATCGTCGCGGCGGCCGACGAGCTCGGCCTCCCCGTGCTCGCCCTGCCCCGGCGCGTCCCCTTCGTGCAGGTCTGCGAGAGCATCAACACCCACCTCACCGAGCAGAAGTTCCGGAGCATCCGACTGGCGGACAGAGTGTCCGGTCTGCTGGCCGACGCGGCCTCCGGGGACGCCGGCGTCGACGAGCTCCTGCAGGTCGTCGCCTCCGCGACGGGCGCCTCCGCCTCGCTCGTCTCGCTCACGGGCGACGAGATCGCCCGCGCCTCGCCCGGGCCGGGCGTCGACACGGAGCCGACGGCCGGGACGTTCTCGAACGTGCTGCACGCGGGCGACTCCCTCCTGGGCACCCTGCATCTGCGGGCCCACGCCGACGCCGACCTCCACGCCGTCGCCGTCGCGCTCGACCGGGCGCCGGACGTCCTCGCGATCGCCGTGCTCCGGCACCGCCCGCCGTCGGTCACCGAGCGGCTGACCGCCCAGCTCTTCGCGATCGCGTCCATCGAGCGTGCGGACCCGGCGGCCGACCTCCAGATCGACGCCTTCCTCGGCCGCCTCGGCGCCGGCTCCCGGGAGCGCTACCTCGGCGTCCGGGCCGACACCGGTCACGACGACCGGCGGCTCCGCGCTCTGCTCCGCCTCCTGACGGGCGCAGGAGCGGATCCCGGCCCGGTGCTCTGCGTGGTCGGCTCCGAGCTGCTGGCGCTGCTGCCGTTCGCCACCGCCGCCGCGATGGAGGAGGGCCGCGCGGAGCTGCTGCGCCTCGGCGCCGCCCTCGACTCGGACGCTCTGCTCTGCGTCGGCAGCGGGCTCGGCGGGCAGGAGCGGGTGCCGCGGGAGCTGGCGGAGGTGCGCGGCGCGCGCGAGTGGGCGCCCGCAGGCGGAGTCGTCGACTCGCGCCAGTACCGCCTGGAGCGGTTCGCGAGCTCCCTGCAGGACGATCCGGAGGCGGACGACCTCGTCGAGGAGGTGCTCGGGCCCCTGCGCGCCCAGCGCGGCGAGCTGCTCGCCACCCTCGAGGCCTTCGCGTCGCTGTGGGGGAGCAAGACGGCGACGGCGGCCGCGCTCGGCATCGGCCGGCAGACCCTCTACGACCGGCTCGCGCGGATCGAGGAGCTGATCGGCCCGCTCGACTCGTCGCCGGCCCGCGCCCGGGTCGTCATGACCGCCGTCTTCCTGCACCGGGCGCGCGCGGCGCTCCCGGCGGTCTCGCCTCCGGTCGGGCGGACGTTCCCGCCTCCCGCCGAACGCTGACGCGGCCGGACGGGATCGAACGGCTCAGGCGGGCAGCAGCTCCGCGACGAGCGCCTGCACGCGGGCCCTGATGTCGTCGCGGATCGAGCGGACCTCCTCGAGGGGTCGGCCCTTCGGGTCGGCGAGGTCCCAGTCCTCGTAGCGCTTGCCGGGGAAGACGGGGCAGACGTCGCCGCAGCCCATCGTGATCACGACGTCGGAGGCCTGGACCTGCTCGGTGGTCATCAGCTGCGGGACGGCCTGCGAGATGTCGATGCCCTCCTCCGCCATCGCCTCGATCGCGATCGGGTTGATGCTGTCGCCGGGCTCGGAGCCGCCGGAGCGGACCTCGACGGCGCCGCCGGAGAGGGCGCGGAGGTAGCCGGCGGCCATCTGCGAGCGGCCGGCGTTGTGGATGCAGACGAAGAGGACGGTGGGGGCGGCCATCGGGGCTCCTGGTGTCGAGGGGCGGTGCTCGGAGGAGCACGGGGCGAGGGTAGCGCGCCCGGGCGAACGGCTCGCGGGCCTGCGGAGCCGCAGGAGACTCCGACGGCCGGGTCGGGAATATACCCCCCGGGGGTATGTTGCACTCCCCTGGACCGAACCGGAGGAGACACCATGACCGACCCCGCCCGCCACCACCCGACCACCTGGCGCGCCGCCGCCCTCGCGACCCTGCACTGCCTGACCGGCTGCGCGATCGGCGAGGTCCTCGGTATGGTGATCGGCTCCGCCCTGGGTCTGCCCGCCCTGGCGACGGTCGCCCTCTCGATCGTCCTCGCGTTCGTGTTCGGCTACGCGCTCACGCTGCGGGGCGTGCTCCGCTCCGGAGTGACGTGGCGCGCCGCCGTCGGCATCGCGCTGGCGGCCGACACCGTCTCGATCGCCGTGATGGAGGTCGTCGACAACACGGTGGTGCTCGCGATCCCCGGAGCGATGGACGCGGGCCTCTCGTCCGGCCTCTTCTGGGGCTCGCTCGCCGGCGCCCTGGCCCTGGCCTTCGTCGTCACGACCCCGGTGAACCGCCTGCTCATCTCCCGCGGCCGCGGCCACGCGGTCGTCCACGGCCTGCACGGCTGAGCCGCGCGGGCCTCGACAGGGCGCCTGCGGCGGCTGCTCGACCAGCAGGAGGCGCGTGCCGATCGAGCCGCCCGGGCCGCGGGCGCCGCGAGATCCCGTCGGCCGTCAGTCCTGCAGGCGTCGGTAGTGGCGGTTGCGGACCGAGAGGATCGCGCCTCCGATCACCGCCGCGAGGAACGAGCCGGCCAGGACGCCGACCTTCACGTGGTCGTCGGACTCGCTGCCCGCGCCGAACGAGAGCTCGCCGACCAGCAGCGACACCGTGAATCCGATGCCGGCCACGAACGCCATGCCGATCACGTCCACCCAGCGCAGCGACGGATCCAGGCCGATGCCGCGGAACCGGGTCAGGAGGAAGGTGCTCCCGGCGATGCCGAGCGGCTTGCCGAGCACGAGGCCTGCGATGATGCCCACGGCGATCGAGTCCTGGAACGAGTCGACCAGGCCCGTGACTCCGCCGACCGTCACTCCGGCCGAGAAGAACGCGAAGACCGGCACCGCGACCGCGGTCGAGAGGACGCTCCAGCGATCGGCGAAGTGGGCGGCGAGGCCGTCGTAGACCGGGCGCCCCTCCGCGTCCGACCCCACCTGCACCCGGGCGCGCTTCGTCGCGACGACCGGCACGGTGAAGCCGAGCAGCACGCCCGCGACCGTGGCGTGGATGCCCGAGGCGTGCACGAGCGCCCACGTCGCCACTCCGAGCGGGATCAGCACCCACCAGGCGCGCACGCCGCGCTGCACGCAGACCGCGAAGACCGCCAGCGGCACCAGCGCGAGCAGGAGCATCAGCACGTCGATGCCGGCGGTGTAGAAGACGGCGATGATCGTGATCGCGATGAGGTCGTCCACCACGGCGAGCGTGAGGAGGAACGTCCGCAGCGCCGGCGGGAGGAAGCGGCCGACCACGGCGATCACCGCGACGGCGAAGGCGATGTCGGTGGCGGCGGGGATCGCCCAGCCGTCCAGCGCGGCTCCTCCGCGGGGCAGGTTCACCGCGGTGAAGATCAGGGCGGGGACGGCCACGCCGCCGACGGCCGCGACGATCGGCACGAGCGCCGTCTTCGGGTCGCGGAGCTTGCCGGCGACGAACTCCTCCTTGAGCTCGAGCCCGACGACGAAGAAGAAGATCGCGAGCAGGCCGTCGGCCGCCCACGACCCGACGCTCAGCTCGAGGTGCAGGGCCTCGGGGCCGAAGCGGAAGTCGCGGACCGCGCTGTAGAGCGCGGACGCGGGGCTGTTGGCGACGATCAGGGCGAGGAGGGTCGCGGTGAGCAGGAACGCTCCGCCGACCGTGTCCTTCTGGAGGGTCTGGCGGAGTCCCCGCCAGATCGAGTGGGGGGCCTGATCGGCGGGCAGGGGCTGGTGCGGCATGAGGGGTTCCGTCCGGAGGGGTGGGTGAGCGCGGGGACGCGGCCGCGGGCTCCGGAGGAGGGGCGGTCGCGGGTCAGCCGCGCGGCGGCGGGCAGCCGGCGATCTCGCCGTGCGCGTTCGTCCCCCACGAGCTGAGCCATCCGTTCGTGCCCGAGGCGCGCTTGGTCAGCAGCTGCCGGGTCGGGTACGCCGCGGCGGCGCGCGCGCGGGCGCGGCTCAGCGGAGGGAGGGTCAGGGGCACCGCACCAGGGTACCGGTGGCACCCGCGAGGGGGCCGGGTGTGCACGAGCGCTCGGAGGAGGAGCCGTCTCTCCCGCTGCCGAGCCTCCCCGCCCCGTCCGCTCAGGGGACCTCGTGCCCCGGGCCCGGCTGCCCGCCGAGCAGCGGGCGCAGCGCGGTCGCGACGGCGTCGGCGCGCTCCTCGCCGCCGAACCACGCGTTGCCGGCCCGCACGAGCGGGTAGGCGGCCGCGAGGAGGTCGCGCCCCGCCGGGGTCAGGGCGATCCGGGAGTGACGGCCGCGGCCGCGCTCGGCGCCCCGGTCGAGCAGGCCCCGCTCCGCCAGCCCGGCGACCAGGGCGGTCATGCTCTGCGGGCGGACGCCGACGGCGCGGGCGAGGTCGGCCTGCGTCAGCCCGTCGGCCGCCGAGAGCTGCGCCAGCACGCCGAACTCGACCGGGCTGAGCCCGACCGGCGCGAGCGCGTCGCCGACCCGCCTCGCCAGGTCGCGGGCGGCGCGGATGACCGTCCAGGCGGCGATCGCGTCGACGTCGTCGCGGGTCAGGGAGAACTCCGAGGACATGGACCGAGCGTAGCGGCGTAGTCTTCGAGTATCAGTTAGTTGATACCTAGGAGGAATCATGAGCGACGTGATCGCGATCACCGGAGTCACCGGCGACGTCGGCGGCAAGACCTTCGAGCGGCTCGTGGCGGCCGGCGCGCCCGTCCGCGCGATCGTCCGCCGGCCCGAGCAGGCGGCGGCCCTCGCGGCCCGCGACCTCGACGCGCGGATCGCCGACCTCGGCGACGGGGCCGCACTGACCGCCGCCCTCCGGGGCGCCGACCAGCTCTTCCTGGTCACCGCCGCCACCCCGCGCCAGGCCGAGCACGGCGCCACCGCCGTCCGTGCCGCCCAGGAGGCGGGCGTCCGCGCGCTCGTGCAGCTCTCCGGCGGCGACGCGGCCGAGCACTCGCCGCTCCCCTGGGGCCGCGCGATCTGGCGGACCGACGAGCGGGTGCGCGCCTCCGGGCTGCCCGCGACGATCCTCCACGCCTCGGGCTTCCTGACGAACCTCGAGCCCTCGGCGCCCGCGATCTCGCGCGGCCTGCTCCCGCAGACGATGGGGCGCGGCGTCATCCCGTGGATCGACACCGCCGACATCGCCCGGGTCGCCGCGCACGTCCTCGAGGCGGGAGGGCACACCGGCGCCGAGCCCGTCCTCACCGGACCGGCTCTGCTCGACGGGCCCGGCGCCGCCCGCGAGCTGACCGCGGGGCTCGGCCGTCGCGTCCGCTACCTGCACCTGCCCAGCCGCGTGTTCGCCGCTGTCCTGCGCCTCACCGGCATGTCCGCGTGGCAGGCGGAGGGGCTCCGCCGGCAGTTCGGAGTCGTCGCCCGCCGCGGCCTGGACGGCGTCGACGTGCTCACCGACGAGGTCGAGCGGATCACGGGGACGCCGGCCCGCTCGACGGCCGACTGGGCGCGGTCCCGCCGCTCCGTGCTCCTCGGACGGGAGCAGCCGCGACCCCTGCACGCTCCACCCGGCACCGGTACCCCTACCCGTGGATCCGCCGCAGGCGCATCGTAGGGCTATGAAGCAGATCCAGTACGCCGGCGCGACCTTCCAGGTGGGGGACGCGGTCGCCGACGCACTCGTCTCCTACGCCTCCGGGCTCGCCGCCCACGGCCGCACCGACAGTGTCGAGCTCCCCGTGCTCGGCGGCGACGGCCACGCGACGGTCGTGACGCTGCTGCTCAACTCCGCGACGAGCCTCTTCGTCTCCGGCGCCGCAGGCCTCCTGCCCGGGCTCGACGAGAAGGCGGTCGCCGCCGACCTCCGCCAGCGGACGCAGTGGCTGGACGCGGTCCCGGCGGTCACCGCCGTGGAGCCGAGCGCTCCGGAGGACCTGATCTGGCTCGAGTTCCCGGAGGTCGCGGCCCTGATGGACCCCGAGACCGGCGCCCACTCCCCCGCGACGCTCCACCTCGTCGAGCACTCGCCGCGGCGCGACTCCCTCGTCTTCACCGTCGTCTACGTCAGCACCCTCGACCGCGACCTGGGCTCGGGGGAGATCCGCCGGCTGCTCGAGACGAGCCGCCGCAACAACGTCGAGCACGGCGTCTCGGGGATGCTCGTCTTCCGCGGCCGCCGCGTGATGCAGCTGCTCGAGGGCGAGGAGTCCGACGTGCGCTCGCTCTACGCGCGGATCCTCGCCGACCCGCGGCACGAGGGAGTGGTCACCGTCTGGACCAGCGTGCACGAGCAGCGCCGCTTCCCGGACTGGTCGATGGGCTTCGACGAGCTCGACCTGCCCGTCGAGCGGCCCGCCTCCTGGCCCGAGCCGGACCTCCCCGAGCAGTCGATCGACGCCGTGGCGGACGACTACCTCCGCCGCCGGTCGGAGGCGCTGCGGAGCGCGCTGGTGAGCAGCGACCCCCTCGTCGCGAGCCTCGCCGTCATCCTGCACGGGCACCGCCCCGAGCGCGTCCTCGAGGGCGGCGCCGGAGTGCGGCTCCGCTGCGCCGAGTGCCGCGCCTTCGACGCCCACGACGGGTACGACTCCTACCCCTGCGCGACCGCGAGGACCGCGATCCAGGCGCTCGAGGCGGCCTGACGCGAGCCGGGCGGCCGTGCGGGATCACCGTCCCGGGGCGCTCCGAGCGCACCCCCCTTCCGCGGGTCTGCGCAAGCCCGTCCGCTCGCCCCGGCGCGCCCCTAGGGTGAGGCCATGACCGATCCCGGCGCGGCCCGCCACGACGTCCTCATCATCGGCGGCGGCAACGCCGGACTCTCGACCGCGGGACGGCTGCGGCGCTCCGGAGTGGACGACGTCGCGGTGATCGAGCCCCGGTCGACCCACGTCTACCAGCCGATGCTCTCCCATGTCGCGGGCGGCACCGCACCCGCCTCCGCGGCGACCCGGCCCCAGGGCTCGGTGACGCCGAAGGGGGTCGTCTGGATCCAGGACCGCGTCGAGACGATCGACCCGGTCGCGCACACGGTCACCCTCCTCTCCGGCCGCACCGTCGGCTACGGGCAGCTCGTCGTCTGCCCCGGGATCCAGAAGGACTGGGCCGCGGTCCCCGGGCTCCAGGAGGCGATGGACTCGCCGGTCGGAGTGTCCAACTACGAGTACGAGTACGCCCGCAAGGCGTCGCAGGTGCTCCGCGAGGTCCGCTCCGGCACCGTCGTCTTCACGCAGCCCGGCGGCCCCGGCACCTGCTCCGGCGCCTCGCAGAAGCCGATGTACCTCGCCTGCGACTACTGGCGCGCGACCGGCGTCCTCGACCGCATCCGCGTCGTGCTCGTCGTGCCGACCCCCACCCTGTTCGGGATGCCGCTGATCGACTCCGAGCTCGAGCGGAAGGTGGCGGAGTACGGGATCGAGGTCCGCTACGGCCGCGAGCTGGTCGAGGTCGACGCGGCCGAGCGGAGGGTCGTCCTCGCCGTCGACGGGCGCGCGACCGCCCTCCCCGGCCCCGACCGCGCGCGGCGCTCGACCGACGGCCCGCGCGAGACGCTGTCGTACGACGTGCTGCACGCCGTGCCCCCGCAGTCGGCCCCCGACTGGCTGGCCGGCACCGGACTGGCCGCCGAGGGCGACGAGGGCGGCTTCGTCGAGGTCGACCCGCTGACCCTGCGGCACCCGCGGTTCCCCGACGTCTGGGCGCTCGGCGACGCGGCGGCCACGGTCAACTCGAAGTCCGGAGGAGCACTGCGCCAGCAGACCACCACGCTCGCGAAGAACCTCGTCGCCGCGCAGAAGGGCCGCCCGCTCCCCCGCGTCTACAACGGCTACTCCGTCTGCCCCTTCGTGGTCTCGCGGTCGAGCGTGGTGTTCGCCGAGTTCGACGACCGCTACCGCCCGAAGCCGACCGTCCCCTTCTGGACGGGCCTGGCGAAGGAGCGGCGCCTCACCTTCCTCGCCGACCGCCGCGTCCTGCCGTGGGTGTACTGGAATCTGATCCTGCAGGGACGGGCCTGAGCGTCCTCTTCCGGACATGTCCGGAAGAGGCGCTTGCCGCTGCCGGAGGCGCTCCCGAGACTGAGGGGTCGGCACCACCGTCCGACGCGCCCCCTCGTCTCCTGGAGGACCCGATGCGGCCCAGCCCGACTCCCGACCGCTCCGGCACCGCGCGATGACGACCGCGCAGGACTGGGGGCCCTCGACCGACGCGGACTCCGCCGGCGGTCCGCCCGCGTCGCGGAGGCAGCGCGTGCGCGCCTGGATGCGCGGCGGCTCCTTCGGGCCGACCGGCCTCACCCGGCGCGGCTGCCTCCTGGTGCTGGCGTCGGTGCTCGTGGTGGCGGTGCCGGTCGTCGCGCTGACGCTCGCGCATGTCGATCCGCACGCGTCGCTCAAGGTCTGGATCCTGGCGATCACGCTGATCGCGCTGGTCGGAGCGCTGCTCCGGGTCGTCGCCGACGCCGGTCCGGACCCGCAGGCCGACCTCGACCGCGCGGGCAAGGCGGTCGGAGCAGTGGCCGCGGCCTACACGGCGCTGGCCGTGATCATCGACTGGGGGATGCTGCACCTCTGAGGCGCGGTCAGCGGGCCTCGTCGCGCGGGTCGTCCGTGCCGTCGGGAGCGCTGCCGATCACGTCCGGTATGCCGCCGGTGCCGCCCTGCGCGCTCCCGGTCCCGCCCTGCGCCGCTCGCTCGTCCTCGCGCCGGCTGAGCCAGCCCGGGCCCTCGCGCCGCAGCCGCTCCGCCTCCGGACTCGGGACGGGCGGCGCCGCCGGCCGCCGCAGGAGCCGCACCTGCCGGACCGCGCCGAGCACCACTCCGGCGCCGAACAGCGGCAGGCCGAGCAGGAGCACCAGCCACAGCGGCGCGTGCCGGCGTCCGCCGCCGACGACCGCGCCGAGATCCCAGCCCGCGTCCGCCGCCAGCCAGAGCATCCCCGCCACGAAGACGGCGCTCACCAGCGAGAGCGCCCAGGGCTGCGCGAGGAGGAGCGCCTGCGTGCGCTCCGTGCGGAAACCCTTCGCCATGCGCCGATCCTAGGCGGGCGTCAGCCGGCGAGGATCCGGTCGACCAGCCCCTGCGCGTCGCCCTCCGCGGGAACGATCTGCACGGTGTCGCCCTCGATCGGCTGCATCACGGAGAGCGCCGACTCGACCCGGTCGCCCACGCGGAGGAGGAGCCGGGCGTCGGCCCCCTCGTCGATGGCCGCCTGCGAGCCGCGGCGCAGGAGGGCGGCGCCCGCCTCGTCGAACCGGACGTCGACGACTCCCGTGCTCGGATCGGCCTCGACCGCGGCGACGCCCGCGCGGGTGAAGTCCTCGGGATCGACGAGGACGTCCTGCCCGCCGACCGGGACGCACTGCGGATCGGAGCCGGGCTCGCAGAGCGCCGAGACGGCGACCCCGAGGCCGCCGACGGGCTCCGGAGTGGCGGACGGGGACGCCGCGGGCGACGACCCGGCGGAGCAGCCGGTCAGGGCGAGCAGGAGGAGCGCGGCGGCTCCGGGGGCGGTGCGGCGGATCACGGGATCTCCTCGGGTCGCGTCGGAGCGCGCCACGATACCGAGGCTCCGGCGCTGCGGCCACTCGGCGGCACGGCTCGGGCGGAGCGGCTGCGGGCGGAGCGGCCGGTCCGCGGCACGGCGGGGCAGGCGGCGGCGACCCGCCCCTCAGAGGCGGACGACCAGCTTCACCGCCGACACACCCTCGTGCAGCCGGTCGAGGGCGGGCTGCAGCGCGGCGAGCCCCTCACCCACCACCTCGGGCGCCGGGGCGCAGACGTGACGGCCCTCGGCGAGCGCCGCCGGCAGGTGGTCGCGCCACAGCATCGGCCCCACCTCGTTCGTCATCAGCGAGCCGCCCCAGACGAAGCGGGCGCGGATGCCGCGGCGCCGGGCCGCGATCTTCAGCGCCGCGGTGCCGCCGACCACGCGCAGCATCGTCCGCACGAAGGCGGCGCTGACACCGCGTCGGCGCGGGAGCGAGCCGAACGAGACGGAGGGGCTGGCCAGGGCGACCCGTCGCGCTCCGGTGCCCGCGGCCACCGCCACCGACGGGGCACCGGAACCCGTCCCGATCGCGAGCACCCCCGCGACCTCGTGGCCCGCGAGCGCAGCCACCAGGTCGGCGACGACGGAGGGGCTGCGGTAGTCGAGCACGATCTCGGCGCCCAGCTCGCGCATCCGCTCGTGGTTGCGGGGCGACGCGGTCGTCGCCACGCGGTGCCCGGAGGCGACGGCGAGCTGGATCGCGTTGCTCCCCACGCTCGTCGTCCCGCCCCAGACCACGACCGTCCTGCCCGTCGGCCGGACCGGGACGCTCGGGTGCGGCAGGGCGAGGTGGTCCCGCTGGAACAGCGCCGTCGCCGCCGTCGAGACCGCGAGCGGCAGCACCGCCGCCTCCTCGAAGCCCAGCCGGTCGGGGATCGGCGCCGCCAGGTCCTCGCGCACGACCGTGTACTCCTGGAAGGCGCCCTCGTCGCGGTTCCGCCGCCCGCGCTCCATCCCGACCGCGTACGCGACGACCCGGTCGCCGACGGCGAAGCGCGTCACTCCAGGGCCGACCGCCTCGACCACTCCCGCCACGTCCTCCCCGAGCACCGCCGGGTACGGCACCCACCGGAACATCAGATCGCCCGTCCACTGCTTCATCTCGTCGACCGGATTCACGGCCAGGGCGCCGTTGCGTAGCAGGACCTCCCCCGGACCGGGGACGGGCATCGGAGCGGGGCGGACGACGAGGTCGGCCCGCGGGGCGGTCAGCAGGGCGGCGGCGTTCTCGGGCACGGGCGGCTCCAGTCGGAAGTGATGGCAGGACGTGTCGTCACCCTACTCCTGATGACACGTCGTGTCGTCAGCTATCCTGGGCGGATGTCACGCTGGGCCCCCGATGCCGCCCTCCGCCTCGAGCAGGCGGCGATGGAGCTCTTCGCCGAGCACGGCTACGCGGGCACCACCGTCCCCGCGATCGCGGAGCGCGCCGGGCTCACCACCCGCACCTTCTTCCGCCACTTCGCCGACAAGCGCGACGTCCTCTTCCTCCGCGAGCGCGAGTTCCCCGAGATCGTCGGCCGCCTGCTCGCCGGCGCCCCCGCCGGCCTCGCGCCGATGGACCTCGTGATGCACGGCCTCGAGGCAGCCGCCTCGGGCGACCTCCAGACCTGGCGCGCTCAGATTTCCGCCCGCCGCGCCGTCGTGCGCTCCGAGCCGCAGCTGCGCGAGCGCGAGCTCCTGAAGTCGGCCGCCCTCGCCGAGAGCATGCGCGCCGCTCTCGTCGACGCCGGAGTCGCGCCGGGGGACGCGGCCCTCGCCGCCCTCGCGGCCTCCGCCCTCTTCGACCTCGCCCTGGAGCGCTGGCTCGCCGCGCCAGAGGGGTCCCTCCTGGTCGACGTCCTCCGCGCCGAGCGCACACGCCTCGGCGCGCTGCTCGCGCGCTGACCCGCACGACGCTGTCGAGGCGTCGCGAACGGTCGTCCTCCGCGGCGGGAGGCGGCCGTTCGTGACGCTTCGGACCGACGAGCGGGGGACGATCCGCTCAGAGCGCCCAGGGGAAGGCGGGGGCGTTCGAGCGGGCGCCCTGCGCGGCCTTCGAGCGGCCGGGCTCGCCGAGCTCGGCGAGCAGCGCCTCCGACTCGCCGACGAGGACCGCGAGCGCGCCGGGCGTGAACCAGTCGGGGCGCAGGGCGAACAGGAGGTCCTCGGTCGCCGTGTTGCCGCTGGCGCCCGGTGCGAAGGGGCAGCCGCCGAGGCCGCCGAGCGCGCCGTCGACCACCGAGGCCCCGGCCTGCACGGCGGCGATCGCGTTCGCGACGCCCGAGCCCCAGGTGTCGTGCCCGTGGAACACGATCTCGCGAGGCGGGGTCTCCGCCGCCACGCGCGAGACGAGCGACGCCACCTGGCCGGCGTGCGCCTGCCCGAGCGTGTCGCAGACGACCACGTCGGCCGCTCCCTCCGCCCGCGGGTCGCGCGCGATCGCGAGCACGCGCTCCGGGTCGACCGGGCCCTCGAACGGGCAGGTGAACGAGGTGGCGATGCACAGCTGGATCCGCCCGCCGACGCTCTCGGCGAGCGCGACCGCCTCCGGCATCGCGGCCAGGCTCGCCTCGGTCGGCCTGCCGACGTTGGCGAGGTTGTGCGAGTCGGACGCCGAGAAGCAGTACTGGAAGCCGCGCGCCCCCGCGGCGGCCGCACGCTCGACGTGGCGCGGAGTCGCGACCCACACCCAGCACCGCTCCAGCTCCTCGGGAGTGAGCGCGGCGATCACGTCGAGGGTGTCGGCCATCGGAGGGACGAGGTCGCCGCGCGCGAGCGAGCCGATCTCGAGCTCGGGCACTCCCGCGGCGAGCAGCGTGCGCGCGAGGTCGACCTTGCGCTCGGTCGTCAGGAGCTTGCCGGTGAGCTGCAGGCCGTCGCGGAGGGTGACGTCTCGCAGGCGCGCGGAGGCGAGCGCGGTCACCGGCCGGCCTCCTCGGCAGCGGCGGCGGAGGGAGCGGCAGGAGCCCCGCCGGCGGAGGGAGCAGCGGGACCGGTCCGCCGGAGCATCCCCAGCACCTCCTCGGTGTCCTGGCCCAGGTCGGGCGCGAGCGAGCGGATGGGGAGGGAGCGGCCGCCGAGCACCGGCACGATCCCCGGGAAGCCCACGCCGCGCAGAGTGCCGCCGGCGTCCTCGACGTCGAAGGGCTGGATCATGTCGCGCGCCGCGTACTGCTCGCTCGCGCTGATGTCGGCGGCCGTGTAGATCGGGCCGGAGGGGACGCCCTCGTCGTCGAGGACCGCGAGCGCCTCGGCGGCGGTGCGGCCCGCCGTCCACGCGCCGATCGCCGCGTCCAGCTCGTCGCGCCGGGCCCAGCGCTGCTCGTTCGAGGCGAGCGCCGGGTCCTCGCCCAGGTCGGCGCGGCCGATCACCGCCATCAGCCGCTGGAAGATCGCGTCCGCGTTCCCCGCGATCACGATGCTCGCCCCGTCGGCGCAGGTGTAGGCGTTGGTCGGGGCGATGCCCTCCATCCGCCCGCCGACGCGCTCCCGGACGATGCCGTGCGCCTGGAAGTCGGGGATCAGCGACTCCGTCATCGAGAACATCGCCTCGTGCAGCGCCACGTCGACGACCCGCTCCGCCAGCGGTGCCGGATCCAGCCCGGCGGAGCGGCGGGTCTCGCGCTGGAACAGCGCCATCATCACTCCGTAGCCCGCGTACAGCCCGGCGATCGAGTCGCCGATCGAGACGCCGACGCGCACGGGCGGCCGGTCCGGGTCGCCGACCAGCTCGCGGAACCCGCCCATCGCCTCCGCGACCGCCGCGAACCCGGGCCGGGCCGACAGCGGGCCGGTCTGCCCGAACGCGGAGATGCGGCCGATCACGATGCCGGGCCGAGCCTCGTCGAGCACGGCCGGCCCGATCCCCCAGCGCTCGAGCGTGCCGGGCCGGAAGTTCTCGAGCACCACGTCGCACTCGGCGACCAGGCGGCGGACGGCGTCGCGCCCCTCGTCCGTGCGCAGGTCGAGCGCGATCGAGCGCTTGTTGCGGTTGATCGTGTGGAAGAGGAGCGAGGTCTCGGACCCCTCGTGCAGCCGCCAGCGGCGCAGCTCGTCCCCCGTGCCGGGCCGCTCCACCTTGATCACCTCGGCGCCGAAGTCGGCGAGCAGCCGGCCAGCCGTGGGCGCCGCGATGAAGTTGCCGAGCTCGAGGACGCGGACGCCCGCGAGCGGGAGGGGTGCGGTCATGGCACGGCCTTTCGCTCCCGTCGAGGCTAGCGCGGAGGACGGCGCCACCCCCTGCCCTCACGCGGACGCCCGACCTACACTTGCCGGACATCATGCGCAGACACACCCTCACTCCGCGACCGGACTGGCGAGCCCGCTGCGACGAGATCGGCTTCAGCTTCTACGACCTCCCCTCCGAGGGCGGCCGCCCCTACTGGAACGAGTCCGCGGCGTACTCCTTCGAGCCTGCCGAGATCGACCTGCTCGAGCGCACGACCTCGGAGCTGTTCGACCTCTGCATGGAGGCGTGCGAGCTCGTGGTGCGGAAGGGCCGCTTCGCCGAGTTCGGCATCCCGCCCCGCTTCCACGAGCTGGTGCGCACCTCGTGGGACGAGGACGACCCCACGGTCTACGGCCGCTTCGACCTCGCCTACGACGGCGCGGGCGCGGTGAAGCTGCTCGAGTTCAACGCCGACACCCCGACCTCGCTGGTCGAGACCGCCGCGGCCCAGTGGCAGTGGCTCGTCGAGACGAAGGGTCCCGACGCCGACCAGTTCAACAGCCTGCACGAGCAGCTCGTCGAGCAGTGGCGCCACCTCCGCCTCGAGCGCTGGAGCCTCGACGAGGGCGCCCGGCTGCACCTCGCGTCGCTGCACGACTCCGGAGACGGCGAGCTGATCGTCGAGGACGCCGACACCGTCGCCTACATGGCCGAGACCGCGGCGCAGGCCGGCTTCGACCCCAAGCTGATCTTCGTCGAGGACATCCGCTACGAGCTCGACGGCGCCGGCTTCCTCGACGGCGACGGCGAGCCGATCCGCCACGTCTTCAAGCTGTACCCGTGGGAGTGGATGCTCGGCGAGCAGTTCGGCGGCCTCCTCCTCGACCGGCGCGAGCGCACCCGCTGGGTCGAGCCGGCGTGGAAGCTCCTGCTCAGCAACAAGCAGCTGCTGGTGGTGCTGTGGGAGATGTTCCGCGGCCACCCGAACCTGCTGCCCGCCTCCGTGCATCCGCTGCCCGGCACCGCGCAGGTGCGCAAGCCGCGCCTGGGCCGGGAGGGCGCCAACGTGACGGTCCTCGACGCCGACGGCTCGGTCGTCGCCGAGAACGGCGGGAGCTACGGCGCCGAGGGCTTCATCCACCAGGAGCGCGCCGAACTGGCCCGGGTCGACGGGAAGACCGTCGTCATCGGCAGCTGGATCGTCGGCGAGACCCCGGCCGGCATCGACGTGCGCGAGACGAGCGGCCTGATCACCGGCGACCTGGCGGAGTTCGTCCCCCACTACATCGAGGGCGGACGGAGCGACGGGGCCGCGACGGACGCGGACGCCGCGTCGGCCGCCTCCCGCCCCGGGCACGCCGCCACCCCCGCCTACGGCGCTCCCGCGCCCGGCACCCCCGCGCCCGAGTACGGCGCCCCCGAGCACGACCGGCCGCAGGACACCCGCGCGGCCCGCCCGCAGGACGAGGAGACCCGATGACGGACGACGACCGCACCCCCGGCGATTCCGGGACGCCGAACTCCGGGAACGACTGGGGCAGCCGCGAGCCCGCGGCGGGCTCCGGCACGCCGAGCGGAGGCTCGAGCGGCGGCACCGGCCGCGGCGACGGCCCCACCCGCACCGCTCCCCACCGCTCCCGGAGCGTCGGCATCAGCGGCATCGCGAAGAACCGCCGCGGCCTGCTCATCGGCGGCGCGGTCGCGGTCGGCGCGGTCGGCCTCGCTGTGGCCCTCGCGAACGGCGGCCCCTCGACCGACGGCGTCGTCGCCACGGGAGCCGACGGCCAGGACTACGTCATCCCCGAGAACGCCGAGCGCCCCGTCTACGCGAGCCGTGAGGACTGCCTCGCCGACGTGCGGGAGCAGATCGCCCAGCTCCAGGCGCAGGGCGAGGAGGTCGGCGACGACCCCGAGCAGCTGTGCGAGGCCACCGACGAGTACCGCGGGCACTACGCCGGCGGCTTCTGGCTCGGCCCGCTGATCTTCGCGTCCTCGCGCTGGAACTCGACGCGGGCGACCAGCTGGGCGCCCGTCGCGTCCGGTGGCTTCGCGGCCCGCGGAGCGACCCAGCCCGACGTCGTGCAGCGCGCGCCGGCGGGCTCGACCGTCGGCTCGAAGGCGACCCTCTCGGGCGGCTTCGGCTCCTCCGGCAAGTCCGGCTTCGGCTCCACCGTCGGCGGCTGACCGCGGCGTACCTCCGCCCTCGCGCCCGAGACGCGCCGAGGCGTCCGCGCGCCGCCGGGACACCGCTCGCAGGCCGGCGTCTCGACGATCACGGGGACGGCTCGCCGCCGCTCCCGCTCTCAGGAGGAGGGCGTCGCGCTCGGGAAGAAGTGCCGCTCGACGGGATCGCCGTCGGCGTGGGTGAGCGCCGCCGCGCGGATCTCGCGGTCGCGGCCGGTGAGCCGCTGGGTCTCCTGCCGCCGGAACTCGCCCCACGAGGGCACCATGAACGTCTCCAGCTGCACGTCGGCCTCCTCCCCGCTCCGGTAGAGCGCCCAGCGCGAGGCGCCGGTCCGGCGGCGGGAGCTCTCCAGCAGCCGCATGGCCGATCGGAAGTCCGCGAGGGAGTCGGGGCGGACCGTCCACGAGATCTGCACCATCACCGGCCCGTCCGTCGGCTCCGGCTCGAACACCAGCGTGGGCGTCGGCCACGACATCGAGATGCTGCGGTCGACGGTGCCCGTCCCCGGCAGCAGGGGCAGCACCCGCACGCTGGCCGCCACGAGGAGGAGCAGAGCGGCCGCCGCGGCGTACGCGGGCGCGGTGCCGAGCACCTGCGCGGCCAGGCCCCAGCCGATCGAGCCGACCGCCATGGTCCCCATGAAGACCAGGATGTAGATCGAGGCTCCGCGGGACCGCACCCACTGCGGCAGCGTGAGCTGCAGCGCCGCGTTCAGCACGGTGAGGGTGCCGATCCAGGCCAGCCCCGCGAGGACCAGCAGCAGCAGCGCCGGTACGAGGGGCAGGAAGGCCGCCGCGAGCGTCCCCGCCGCGAACAGCACGGCGCTCGCCCCGATCACGACGTCGTCCGAGAGCTTCCGGCGGGCGAGCGGCAGGGCGAAGACGCCGAGCACGGCACCCGCACCGAGGGCCCCGAGGAGGAAGCCGTAGCCGCTGGAGTCGAGCTGGAGGCGCTTCGCGGTGAGCGGCAGCAGCGCCCAGAGCGCACTGGCGGGCAGGGCGAAGAGCGCGGAGCGGAGGAGGATCCGGCGGACGAGGTGCGCGGAGGCGACGTACCGGATCCCTCCCTTCAGCGCGGCGCCGAACTGCTCGCGGTCGTCGAGGCCGGTCTGCGCGGGCCGCTTCCACCAGAGCAGAGCGAGCACGGCGCCGATGAAGCTCAGGGCGTTGATGCCGAAGACCACCGGAGCGCCGAACGCCGAGAGGACGACTCCCGCCAGGGCCGGGCCGACCGCGCGGGCGCCGTTCACCGTCACCCCGCCGAGGGCCGACGACGCCGCGATCAGGTTCCGGGGCACGAGCTCCGGCTGGATCGCCTGCCAGGCCGGCGAGGTCAGGGTGGAGGTGATGCCGAGGAGGAAGGTGAAGGCCAGGATCGTCCACGGCGTCAGCGCGCCGACCGCCGCCACGACCGTCAGAGCGGCCGCCAGCAGCGCGCTGGCCGACGACCCCCAGATGAGCAGCCGCCGCCGGTCGAGCGAGTCGGCCAGCACGCCCGCGGGGAGGGCGACGAGGATCGAGGGCGCCAGGCTCGCCGTCTGCACGAGCGCGACGACCGCCGCGCCCGCGGCCGCCTCGACCAGGTACCACTGGGCACCGACGGTCTGCATCCAGGTGCCGATGTTGCTGCCCAGCTGGGCGAACCACAGCACCCGGAAGGCCGTGATCGCCATGGGCGCCCAGGCCGACGGCTGCGTCGGCGCGGACGTCTGCGCCGGGGCGGCGGGAGCCGGAGCGACGTCCTCAGTCACGGGGCACGGCCTGCCGCACCGAGAAGAGGTTGCCGAACGGGTCCAGCAGCTGGCACAGCCGCTCCCCCGTGAACACCGTCTTCGGACCGCGGTGGGCGACGGCGCCGTTCGCCGTCCAGTCGGCGACGACGGCGTCGACGTCGGGGACCGTCCAGTACGGGCTCGTGCCGTCGGGTCCGGGCCGGTTCAGCTCGTCCCGCTCGTGCAGCGTCAGGCGGGTGCCATCCAGGTCGTAGGCCACGAGCGCCCCGCCGCGGACGACGGGCTCGCGCCCGAGCCGCGCCGAGTACCAGGCGATCGCGGCGTCGAGGTCGTCGACGAAGTAGAAGACGTTTCCGACTCCGGCGAACTCCGTCGTCGTCATGCTCGGGCCGGCGGGAGGGCGTCGCGGAGGAAGGCGAGCGAGGGGCCGATGGCCGCCTCCGTGTACCCCTCGGCGTGACGGGTGCCCGGGATCAGCTGCAGCGTGCTGGCGACTCCGACCGCGGAGAGCGCCGCCTGCATGGCCTGCGCGTCGCTCACGGGGACGAACTCGCCGAGCGAGTTGGCCAGGAACACCGGCCCGCCGTCCGGGGAGGCGTGGCGCGTCGTGGAGGCGGCGGTGAGCAGCCCGCGGTCGCCCCCGACCTCGTTGAGGATCGTCCAGCGCAGGAAGGCGTCGTTCCGGCCGGTCTGGTTGATGTCGGCGCTCTTCATGGCGTCGAGGTCCTGCGTCGTCGGCGTGGCCGGGAGGTCGTCGGTCGCCTCGACGATGCCGAGGAGGTCGAACATCCCCGACCAGCTGACGGCGGGCCGACCGGTGGCGATCGCGGCCTCCACGACCAGGTTCCCGCCCGCCGATCCGCCGAAGAACGCCAGTCTGCTCCGGTCGAACGCCCACTCGGACGCGACCGCCCACCGCTCCGCGGCGAGCACGTCGTCCCTGCTGGCCGGGAAGACCGAGTCCGGAGCCTCGCGGTAGTCCGCCGCGAACACGAGGTAGCCGGCGTCGACCAGCATCGTCGCGAGCGCCCGCTCCTTGCTCTTGTCCCCCCGGAACCACCCGCCGCCGTGGATCAGCACGACGGCCGGCCGAGCGGCGTCCTCGGCCGGGGACACCGACCTGCTGTACACGTCCAGCACCTGCGGCGACGACCCCCCTTCGACGTACGGAACCCCGATGCTCACTGACGGCTCGTCCGACACGGTGACCCCCTCCGGTCCAGATTCTCGACTGCAGTCAGACCGTAGGAGCCGGGGGCGGCACGAGCCAGGCCCTGCCGGGGTCACCCAGGAGGGCGCCCGCAGGCCCGCCTCCCGCGGCGGCGCCGATCGCGACTAGCCTCGGAGGGTGTTCCTGACCGAGCCGTACGGCTTCCGCGACCGCTCCGCCCTCGACGAGCGCCGGGCCCTGCTCGAGGACGAGCCCTCGGTGCAGCCCCTCCGGGCGTTCCGCGAGGAGCTCCTCGCCCGGCGCATGCGCAGGCATCCGGGTGCCGTGGTGCCCGACTTCGACCCGGCCGAGGCCGGCGTCGAGGCGCGCGCGCTCATCGTGCTGGAGGCCCCGGGACCGATGTCGACCGGCCCCGACGGCTCCGGTTTCGTCTCGGTCGACAACGACGACGCGACGGCCGCCTCGACCTGGACCCTCCGCGACGAGGTCGGACTGCACGCCCGCACCCTGATCTGGAACATCGTGCCGTGGCAGCTCGACGGCGCCCCCGACGCGGACGAGGTGCGGCAGGGCGCGATGGAGCTGCGCCGGCTCCTGCCGCTGCTCCCCGACCTGCGGGTCGTCGTCAACGCCGGGACCGCGCCGACCAGCGGCTGGAAGAAGAACATCGAGCCGTACCTGGTCGACGGCCCGACGGTCATCGACTCGTGGAGCCCCGGCCAGCGGGCGATGAGCCAGCCCCGCAAGCGCGACGAGCTGAAGCGCGCCTTCGAGCGCGCGACGCACCTGGTCGGCTGAGCCCCCGGGGCTCCGAGGCGTCACGAACGGTCGTCATCGGAGCCGGGAGGCGGCCCTTCGCGACGCCTCGACCGCCGGCGGGCGGTCCGCTCAGGCCGAGCGGGCGTCCCGCAGCGCGTCGGCCGACTGCTGCGCGGCGCGGCGGACGTCGCGGTCCGGGTCGCGGAGCATGCCCGTCAGGACGGCCTCGACGCTCGCCGCGAACTCGCCCTTCGCGTCGCGACCGGAGGAGATCCCCGCCAGAGCGGCCGCCACGAGAGCGCGCGCTCCGGCCGCGCGGACCCGGGGGTGCTCGTCGGTGGTCAGGCGGGACAGCTTCTTCTGCCCGCCCAGCACGCGCTCGGCGCAGACGCGGGCGCACATCTCGCGGACGCGCCAGGAGGGGTTCGCGAGTCCGGCGGTCACCGCGTCGGCGGCGTCGTCGTCCCAGACGTAGAGGAGCGCGCGGGCGCCCCAGAGCTCGGGCCAGTAGAGGGAGGGCGCTCCCTTGAGGATCCCGTCGGCGTGCTCGCCGCCCACGGTGAGGAGGAAGGACTCGCCCTCGTACCCGCCGGTGAGCAGGGCCGCGGATCGCAGAGCGACGTTGCGCTCCCCCTCGCGGGCGACCTGCGCGCGCAGGCGCTCCTCGAGCGGATCGGTGAGGGTGACGGTCGGTTCGTTGTCGCGTGCCATGAGGCTCCCGAGAGTACTCGCCCGCCCCGCGCCTTCGAAGACCCGCAGCATTCGGCGCCGCGGCGGTCGGCCCTCTCCGTCCTGCGGCGATGGTCCGATCAGCACTCGTGCCACCGGCTGGTCGGGTGGCGCCGCAGGGACCACGGCTGAGGGACGCCTGGTAGATTCGATCCGATCGACCCCCTCCCAAGCCTCTCCGCGATGCTCACATGGGAGGGGCCTTTTTCTTCGGCACCGAGGTACTGCGATGGCACGGAAACCGAGCCTGTCGTGGAAGCAGCAGGTCCAGCTCCTCCGTGACCGCGGGCTCGGCATCGCCGACGGGGAGGCCTGCACGAGCTACCAGGCCGCGCAGAACTACTACCGCTTCTCCGGGTACGCCCGCTACTTCCAGCGGGCTCCGCACGACGGGGACGACTCGTTCGCGGACGGAGTCTCGTTCGAGGACGTCCGAGCGGTCTGCGACGCAGATGAAGCGCTGCGGCAGAGCCTGCGTGCTCGACTGGCCCAGGCCGAGATCCTTCTCCGCAGCCGTACGGCTCATGTCATCGCTCGTGAGCACGGCCCGTACGAGTGCTCTCTCGAGAAGAGCTTCTACTCCGAGTCTCCGAACGCGGAGTCGACAGTCGATTCGTGCCTCCGCGACATCGAGCGCAGCAGGGAACGGCATGTCCTCCGCTTCACGGAGCTCCCCGGCGGCAGGGGCGCCGGAGCCCCCTCGATCATCGAGGACCGCAGTGAGAGCGACGCGACCGGGACGGTCCCGCCCGCCCCGCGCCACGGCGGATCCCGCAGCGGAACGGACGGTGCCCGCCCGCTCAGGAGGCGCCCACCGGGAGGTCGGCCCCGCCTGACTATGCTGGTGCCACCCCCGGCAGCCGAGCCCTCTGAGCCTCGTCCGCGCCGGGGTGGCGCGGCTCACCCGCCCGGGGAGCGGAGGAGGTCCTCTCATGGCCGATCGGCCGAACCTCCGCCATGTCGCGGCGGTCGCGGGCGTCTCGCACATGACCGTGTCGCGCGTGCTCAGCGGGCACCCCAACATCAAGGAGTCGACCCGCCAGAAGGTCCTCGAAGCGGTCGACGAGCTCAACTACCGGCCGAACATCGCCGCCCGCTCCCTCGTCACGCAGCGCACCGACCGCATCGGCGTGATGATCGAGAGCGGCGCCGAGTACGGGCCGTCGAGCACCCTCCGCGCGATCGAGCGCGCCGCCCGCGAGAAGGGGTACTCGATCACCTCCGTCGCGCTGCGGCCGGACCTCGAGATGACCCCCACCGACGCGATCGCCCACCTGATGGGCCTCGGGATCGACGCGCTCTGCGTGATCGCGCCGCGCTCCTCCTCCGTGGCGACCCTCCGCACCGTCGAGATCGGCGTGCCGACGCTCGTGGTGAAGAGCGACAAGGATCCGAGCTTCCTCACCGTCTCGGTCGACCAGCAGGCCGGCATGTTCCAGGCCGTCGACCACCTGGGCAACCTCGGCCACCGCGACGTGCTGCACCTCTCCGGCCCCCTCGACTGGCTCGACGCGCGCGCCCGCGAGCGCGCCTTCCACAGCCGCGCGAAGTCGTGGGGGATGCACGAGCGCCCCATCGTCATCGGCGACTGGACCCCGGACTCCGGGTACGACTTCGCCGCGAGCCTGCAGTCGGTGCCCGACTTCACCGCGATGGTCGTCGCGAACGACGAGATGGCGCTCGGAGTGATCCACGGCCTCGTCGAGCGCGGGATCCGCGTGCCCGAGGACATGAGCATCGTCGGCTTCGACGACCTGCCCACCGCCCGCCACTTCCTCCCGCCGCTGACGACGGTCCGCCAGGACTTCGACAAGCTCGGGACGACGGTCGCCGAGGTGATCCACGCGAGGATCCGCGGCCAGGAGATCCCGCAGCGCACCCGGATCCCCACGGAGCTGGTGATCCGCTCCTCCACGGCCGCTCCCCGATCGTGACCCTCCTGTTCCCGTCCCGCCGCATGCGCTCGCGTATCATCGGCGGCAGCCCCTGGCACGCCGGACCCTGACGGCGCGCCGCACACGAACCGAGGACGGCACGTGGCGATCTCATCGAGGACGACCCGGAGCTCCGCGGCACCCGTCGTCGAGATGACCGGCATCCGCGTCTCCTTCGCCTCCGGACCCGCTCTGAAGGACGGGAACCTGCGGCTGGTGCCGGGCGAGATCCACGGGCTGATGGGCGAGAACGGCGCGGGCAAGTCCACGCTGATCAAGACGCTCACCGGCATCCACCAGCCCGACGCGGGCGAGATCCTCGTCGACGGCGTCGCCCGGCGCTTCAGCGGCCCGGCGGAGGCGAAGGCAGCGGGCATCACGGCCGTGTTCCAGGACGAGCGCCTCACCGACAACCTCAGCATCGGCGAGAACGTGATGCTCGGCCACGAGGTCCGCGGCCGCTTCGGCATCTCCTGGTCGCGCACCCACCACCGCGCGGCCGAGATGCTCGCCGAGCTGGGCCTGGAGGACCTCGATCCGCACCTGCCGCTGCGCTCGCTCTCGCCGGCGATCCGCCAGCTGGTCGCGATCAGCCGCGCGATGGTCGACCGTCCGCGCGTGCTCGTGCTCGACGAGCCCACCTCCAGCCTCGACCTCAGCGACGTGGCCCGCCTCTTCACGGTGCTGCGGAGGCTGCGCGACCAGGGCGTCGCGATCCTGTTCGTCTCGCACTTCCTCGAGCAGGTCCTCACCCTCAGCGACCGGCTGACGGTGCTCCGCGACGGCGGCACCGTCGGCGAGTACCCGGCGCACACCATGGACCGCGCGGAGCTGATCGCGAAGATGATCGGCAAGGACATCGACGCGCTGCGGCAGATCGGCTCCGACCGCCGCGAGCACCGCCGCCAGCCGGTCGGCCCGGCGATCTACCGCGCGCACGGGATCGGCCGCCGCGGCGCCGTGGGCCCGACCGATCTGGAGCTGCACCGCGGCGAGATCGTGGGCTTCGCGGGCCTGCGCGGCTCGGGGCGCACCGAGCTGGCGTCGCTGGTGAGCGGGGTCGAGAAGCCGGACACCGGCGAGGTGCTGATCGACGGCCAGCCCGCGCACATCTCCGACCCGGTGTCGGGCCTGCGCCACCGCATCGCCCACTCGAGCGAGAACCGCCGCGAGGACGGGATCATCGGCGACCTCTCCCTCCGCGAGAACCTCGTGCTGGGCCTGCAGGCTCTGCGCGGCTGGGCGCACCCGCTCTCGGCCGCCGAGACCGACACCCTGGTGCGCACCTACGTCGAGGCGCTGAACATCTCGCCGGCCGACCCGGACATCCCGGTGAAGTACCTCTCCGGAGGCAACCAGCAGAAGGTGGTCCTCGCGCGGTGGCTCGCGACCCGTCCGCGGCTGCTCGTGCTCGACGAGCCGGCGCGCGGGATCGACGTGGCATCGAAGGTCGAGATCCAGGCGCACATCGCGCAGCTCGCGAAGGAGGGGGTGACCGTCGTCTACATCTCGTCCGAGCTGGAGGAGGTGGTGCGCCTCAGCGACCGCATCGTCGTCTTCAAGGACCGCGAGAAGATCGGCGAGGTCAGCAACGGCCCCTGGCTCACCGTCGACACGATCGTCGAGATGATCGCCGCCGACCGCGACGACGACCTCGACGACGACGACTGACCTCCCCCGCCGGCCGAGCGGCCGCACCGTCCACCGGGTCTCGATGAGCCGTCCGGGCTGCTCGACCGCCAGGACCTCGGCGCGCCGGAGGGTCCCGCTCGGGCGCCGGGCCTGCGAGGATCCGGGGGTGGACGATCAGCGACCGGACGAGCTCGCGGAGCTGCAGCGGCGCGCCTACGGCCGAGGCTCCGACATCGAGCGGGACCCCGGCGCGCTCGCCCGGCTCTCCGCGCTCGAGGCCCGCGTCCGTCCCGCCCTCGGCACCGCACTGCCGGGCGCGGTGGTTCCCGCGGACTCCGGGGACGCGGCGCCGGAGGACGCGGCACCTCTCGCGGACGCCTCCGCCGACGAGGCGTCCGACCCCCTCGGCCACGTCCCGCCCCGCCGCTCCCGTCGGTGCGGCCTCCTCCTCCTCGCCGCGCTGGCCGCGACGGCCGCCGTCGCCGCGGGGGCCACCCGCCTCGCCACCGCCGAGGACGGACAGCCCGGCCGCGAGGTCGCCGTGCTGCCGCTGTCGAACGGCACCGACCTCCCCGGCTGGGAGGGACTGGGGTTCGACGGATCGGTCACCACCGAGGACTTCGGCGGGCTCACCGTCGTGCGGCAGAGCCTGCCCGCCGACACGGGGCTCACCGTCGTCCGGCAGCGCCGCTCCTCGAGCGCCGGCTCGTGCCTCTCCATCGTGCGGACCGCCGAGCCACAGGACGGCCTGTTCTTTCAGGGCTGCACGGCCGGAGCGTTCCCCGCGGTCGCGCAGTTCACCGTGACGTCGGCGGCGCCGGAGGCCCTGCGCGAGCGGTTCCCGATCGGCACGTCCCTGCGGTTCGCCCTCGAGGGCGACGAGATCCGCGTCCGATCCGACGCACCCTGACCACTCAGATCCCCGTCCGTCCGTGCGGATCGCCCACCTTCTTCGACTCGCTCGACCCGCGCTCGCGCAGGAACACGGCGAGCGCCGCCATGCTGCCCACCGCGAGGAACTCCGACTGCCAGTTCTGGAGCGTCCGGTTCCAGAAGTCGGCGGAGGAGACGTAGCCGAGCCAGTCGACGGGCGCCTCCAGGCTCGTCAGCTGCTCCTCGTTGTAGGCCACGACGCCCGTCACCGACTGCGCCGCCCAGGACAGCAGGAGCACCGCCCCCATCACCAGCAGCAGCGAGTGCGAGAACAGCGCCTGCCGCAGGCCGCCGGCGGACGCCGAGGGCGGCGAGTCGTCCTCCGCGGACGCCCCCGCCTTCTGCTGCTCGTCGGTCTCGAGGCCCTCCTCGCCCACCCGCTTCGACTCGGGCGAGCCGCGCTGCACGAGCCAGACGGTCGCGCCGATGTAGAGGAAGAACTGGAGGTACTCCGACTGCCAGTTCTCGGCGACGTCGATCGCGAAGTCGGAGGAGGTGACGAAGCGCCAGTAGCCGACCTCCCGCAGCCCCTCCGCGACCTGGGTGTCGTTGTACGCGGCGAGCCCGGCGAACGACTGCCCGAGGAGAGCGAGCAGGAAGATCGCGAGGAAGAACAGCGAGAGTCCGTTCTGGCGCAGGAAGCGGCGCATCCGGCTCACCTCCCGAGGATCCCGACGGCGAAGAACCCGATCAGGCCGAGCACGATCACGGCGTAGTACAGGGCGGAGGCAGTGCGCACGTCAGCTCCCGTCCAGGACGCAGTCGAAGGGCGCGTCCGCCACCGGCGCGCAGCCGGCCGCGCGCACCAGCCAGCCGTCGTCGCCCGGAGTGAGGAACACCACGGTGCCGCCGGAGCGCACGATCGCCGCCCGGCCGTAGACCTCGGCGTCCCCTGCTCCGTCTTCCGCGATCCCGAGCTCCAGCACGCCGCCGGGGCAGTCGCCCTCCCGGTCCTCCACGGCCTCGCGGGCGGAGCCGGTGAGCAGCGCGCACGCCGCGCGGCCGTCGCCGTCGGCGAGCGCGGAGAGGAAGGCGTCGGCCGCGCGGCGGGCCGCCGTGCCGTCCGCGGAGCATCCGCAGAGCGCGAGCACGAGAGCCGCCGTCGCGGCCGTCGCGGGGACGGAGCGCGATCGAGGGAGCATCATGGCCAGGGAAGCTACTCCCGGGCCCGACCACCGGGCAGAGGGTTGCCATCGGGCCCTGCGGGCCCCGCGACCGGATCGTTACCGAAGCGCACCGCCGTGCTGTTGCGTCACAAGAATTGTTCACGGTAACATTTCGTCGTGGCGCTGCTTCGGCCGGCGCCCACTGCACATCCTGCACTCACCGCACCTCGGGCCGCTAGGCCCGCATTCGAGGCCCTTCGGGGTCCACCATCTCGGGCACTCTCTTCGTGCCCGCGATCTCAAGGAGGAGATCTATGTCCAAGACGAGGCGTATCGGCCAGTTCCTGGGTTTCGCAGCAGTCGGCGCACTCGCGTTCGGACTCGCGGGCTGCTCGGGCGGTTCCGGCACCGATTCGGGCTCCGGCTCGAGCGGTGACCTCACCACCGTCGGCTTCGTGGCCGTCGGCCCCGAGGGCGCGTGGCGCCAGGCGAACGAGACCAACATCGAGGACACGTTCACCAAGGACGCCGGCTTCGACCTGAAGTACGCACCCGCCACCAACGGAGACCAGAAGTCGCAGATCGACTCCTTCACCTCCTTCGTGGACGAGGGCGTCGACATCATCCTGCTCTCCGCCACGGAGGGCTCCGGCTGGGAGGACTCGCTCGAGCGCGCCCAGGAGGCCGAGATCCCGGTCATCCTGATCGACCGCGGCATCGAGCCGGACAACACCGACCTCTACGTGACCCGCATCGCGCCGGACAACATCGCGGTCAGCACCTCGGTCGCCGACTGGGCCAAGACCACCTTCCCGAGCGGCGCGAAGTACTTCACGCTCGAGGGCCCCGCGGGCGTCTCGGTCGTCAACGAGCGCAACGAAGGCTGGGACGAGGTCATCGGCGCCGACTCGAAGTTCACCAAGATCGGCGCGCAGACCGCGAACTGGTCCACCGAAGAGGCCAAGAGCGTCTTCGAGACCGTCCTGAAGTCGAACAACAACGACGTCCAGCTGGTCTTCGCACAGAACGACGAGATGGGCCTCGGCGCTGTCCAGGCCGTCCAGGAGGCCGGCCTCACCCCCGGCACCGACGTCAAGATCGCCACGATCGACGGCACCAAGAACGCCCTGCAGGCGCTGGCCGACGGCGAGCTGAGCTTCGTCGCCGAGTACAACCCGCTGTTCGGCGAGACCGCCCTCGACGCGGTCGAGAAGACCCTGGCCGGCGAGAAGGTCGAGTCCTCGATCGTCGTCCCGAGCGAGACCTTCGACTCGCCCGAGGCCGCCACCACCGCGCTGCCCGACCGCAAGTTCTAGTCGCTCAGCACCACCGGTCGCCCGGCGTCCTCCTCGACGCGGCACCACTCCCCCGGAGCGACCGGGGCCGGCCCACCCGCCGGCCCCGGTCGCTCCGACCCTTCGGCGCACCTGTTCGGCTGCGCCCCGCTCGAGAACGGAACGACGCGACATGACAGGTTCGCCTCCGATCGTCGAGATGAAGAACATCTCGATCAGCTTCCCCGGCGTGAAAGCCCTCGACGGCGTCGACTTCCGCCTGTTCCCGGGCGAGGTCCACACCCTCATGGGTGAGAACGGCGCCGGCAAGTCCACGCTCATCAAGGCCCTCACCGGCGTCTACCGCATCGACAGCGGAGACATCGTGATCGACGGGGAGACCCGTCGCCTGACCGGCACCGCCGACTCGCAGGCCGCGGGCATCTCCACCGTGTACCAGGAGGTCAACCTGGTCACGAACCTCTCCATCGGAGAGAACGTGATGCTCGGCTACGAGGTCCGCGGACCCTTCGGCATCAACTGGAAGGCCACGCACCAGGCCGCGAAGGTCGCGCTCGAGAAGCTCGGCCTCGGCCACCTCAACACGCGCCAGTCGCTCGCCTCGCTCTCGATCGCGATGCAGCAGCTGGTCGCGATCAGCCGCTCGACGGTGAGCGACTCCAAGGTGCTCATCCTCGACGAGCCGACCTCGAGCCTGGACGCGAACGAGGTCGAGAACCTCTTCGTCGTCATCCGCCGCCTCCGTGCGGAGGGCGTCGCGATCCTCTTCGTCTCGCACTTCCTCGACCAGGTCTACGCGATCAGCGACCGCCTGACGGTGTTGCGCAACGGCACCTTCGTCGGCGAGTACCTGACCCACGAGCTCGACCGCACCTCGCTGATCTCGAAGATGATCGGCAAGGACATCGCGGCGCTGCGCTCCCTCGACTCCGAGCGCGAGAGCCAGGACCACCTCTACCGCGACGCCCCGCTCTACACCGCGAAGGGCATCGGCAAGAAGGGCTCCATCGAGAGCACCGACCTGACGCTGCACCGCGGCGAGGTCGTCGGCTTCGCCGGGCTCCTCGGCTCCGGCCGCACCGAGCTCGCGCGCCTGATCTACGGCGTCGACAAGCCCGACACCGGCGAGATCACGATGCACGGCAAGAAGATCGACGTCCCGACGCCGACCGCCGGCCTCGCCCACAAGATCGCGTTCTCGAGCGAGAACCGCCGCGACGAGGGCATCATCCGCGACCTCTCGGTCCGCGAGAACCTCATCCTCGGCGTGCAGGCCAAGCGCGGCTGGGCCCGCCCCCTCTCCAAGAAGGAGAAGGACGAGATCGTCGGCAAGTACCTCGTCGAGCTCAACGTGCGCCCGGCCGACCCCGACCGCCCGATCAGCAAGCTCTCCGGCGGCAACCAGCAGAAGGTCCTCCTCGGCCGCTGGCTCGCCACCGCCCCCGAGATCCTCATCCTCGACGAGCCGACCCGCGGCATCGACGTCGGAGCGAAGGCCGAGATCCAGGAGAAGGTCGTCGCCCTCGCCGGCGAGGGCGTCGCCGTGGTCTTCATCTCGTCCGAGCTCGACGAGGTCGTCCGCCTCAGCGACCGCATCATCGTCCTGAAGGACCACCGCGTGATCGCGGAGATCCTCAACGGTCCCGCTGTCACTGCGGAGTCGATCGTCACTACCATCGCCGCAGAGGGAGTCGTCGACGAGGACGTCGTCGTCCTCGAGAGCGCCACGCAGGAGGCCGCATCATGAGCAGCGACACCCGACCCGCCCGGGGATCCGTCCTCGGCGGGATCATCCGCCGCCAGTACTTCTGGGGAGTCGTGGCGATCGCCCTGCTCCTCCTCGTCAACGTCGTCAAGGACCCGGGCTACCTGGCCGTCTCGGTCAGCCCCACCACCGGCTACCTCGTCGGCAACGTCATCGACATCGCCCGCGCCGCCGCTCCGATCCTGATGATCGCCGTCGGCATGTGCCTGGTCGTCGCGACCGGGGGCATCGACCTCTCGGTCGGCTCGATCATGGTCGTCGCCGGTGCCGTCTCGATGGAGTTCCTCAACTCCGCGGGAGCGCCCGACTCGCTCGGCGCGGCAGCGGGAGCCTTCGCGGTCGCCCTCCTGGTGGCCGCCGTGCTCGGAGCCGTGAACGGCGTCCTCGTCTCGGTGGTGGGCCTCCAGCCCTTCATCAGCACGCTGGTCGTGATGCTCGCGGGCCGCGGCCTGGCGAAGGTCATCACCGGCGGCCAGAACACCGCCGCCACCAACGAGCCCTTCCGCTGGCTCGCGAACGGGTACGTCTTCGGGCTCCCGGTCGTGTTCCTCCTCGCCATCGCCATCGTCGTGGTCGTCGGAGTCCTGGTGCGCCGCAGCGCCCTCGGCCTGATGATCGAGGCCATCGGCATGGACCCGAAGGCGGCCCGCCTCGCGGGCATCAACCGCCGGGGCCTGCTGATGACCGCCTACATCGGCAGCGGCATCCTCGCCGGAGTCGCGGGCGTGTTCGCCACGGCGAGCGTGATGACGGTCGACGTCTCGCGCACCGGCTACCAGCTCGAGCTCGACGCGATCCTCGCGGTCGTCATCGGCGGCACCTCGCTCGCCGGCGGCAAGTTCAACATCACCGGTGCCGCCGTGGGCGCGATCCTGATCGCCACCCTCGACAAGACCGTCGTGTTCCTCGGAGTCTCGTCCTCCGCGACGCCCGCCTTCAAGGCGATCGTCATCGTCGCGCTCTGCCTCCTGCAGTCCGAGCGCGTCCGCTCCGCCTTCAAGTCCCGTCGCGAGGCGCGCCGCAGCGTCCCGCAGAAAGAGGCGATCCCCGCATGAGTGCCGTGATGACCCGCTCCGCCCCTCCGGCGAGCACCAAGCGCACCTCCGGGGCGCGCGGCTGGCTGAGCCAGCACCTGGACAAGCTGCCCACCCTGGCCGCGCTGATCATCTTCTTCGGGATGATCATCTACGGCGAGGCCGCCTACGGCCGGATCCTGCAGGCGAGCACGATCTCGAACCTGCTGGTCAACAACGCGCACCTGATCATCCTCGCCGTGGGCCTCACCTTCGTGATCCTCACCGGCGGCATCGACCTCTCGGTCGGCGCGGTGATCGCGTTCAGCAGCGTGAGCGGCGTGCTCCTGATCAACGCCGGCTGGAACCCCTGGCTCGTGATGGTCCTGATGGTCGTGATCGGCGCCCTGTTCGGCGTGATCTCCGGCGTCCTGATCCAGTACTTCAACGTGCAGCCGTTCATCGCGACGCTCGCGATGATGTTCCTGGCCCGCGGTCTCGCCTCCATGCTGAGCACCGTCCCGGAGCGCCTCCCCGAGGACTCGGCCGTGCTGAGCCTGGCCACGCCGATCAAGCTGATCGACGGCCCGAAGGTCAACGACTTCGTCATCAGCCCCGGCGTGATCATCGCGATCCTCGTCGTGGCCGGCGCGTTCTTCGTGCTGCACCGCACCCGCCTCGGCCGCACGGTCTACGCGATGGGCGGCTCCGAGCAGTCGGCGGCCCTGATGGGCCTCCCGGTCGTGCGGACCAAGCTGTTCATCTACATCATCAGCGGCACGCTCGCCGGTCTCGCCGGTGTGGTCTACACCGCCCGCCTCGGCAGCGCGCAGAACATCACCGGCACCGGCTGGGAGCTCGACGCCATCGCGGCGACCGTCATCGGCGGCACGCTGCTCACCGGCGGCGTCGGCTTCGTGCTCGGCTCGGTGGTCGGCGCCCTGGTGCTCGGACTGATGAACGTCCTGATCACCCGCGACGGCGGCATCCCGCCGGAGGCGACCACGATCATCACCGGAGGCATCCTCCTGGTCTTCGTCCTCCTCCAGCGCGCCGTCATGGCCCGCAGCAAGACCTGACCGGGCTCCCGCCCGATCTCCCCCGGCGCCCCCTCGTCCCTCCGCGGACGAGGGGGCGCCGTCGTGTCCGAGGCGCTCCGCCGGCCTCAGGAGGCGGAGCGGCTGAGCGTCAGCGCGGCCTGCTCGCGGGTGCGGTAGCCGCACTCCTCGGCGAGGCGGGCGAAGTCGGCAGGGCCCCGCCGCCGCAGGCCGATGCGGCGCCGGAGGGTGCCCGCCCGGCGCGTCTCGATCTCCTCCGCCGGCGTGCGGCCGAGGAACGCGAAAGCCTGCGCGAGCATGCGGGGGCAGACGAGCAGCTCCCGGGCGAGCACCGCGGCGGAGAACGCCGGGTCGCGGTGGCGCGCCTCGATCACCGGGATCGCCTCCGCGTAGACCTGGTCGGCGCTCCGGGTCCGGACCCGCGGAGCGCTGTGCTCGACGATCCCCTCCATCAGCAGTTCGCTCGCCCGCCTCACGCCGGCGGCCCCGAGCACGGCCGGATCACCCTCGATCAGACTGTTGGCGAGGGCACGGGCAGGCGTCCAGACCGACTCGCGCACCGGCACGACCTCGTTGATCCGCTCGCGGACCCACCGGTGCTCGAGCACGGCGGCGTCGAAGCTCCAGGTGTACGAGAGGGTGGACCGCCGGTAGTCGATGCGTGCCGCGGTCCTCGCCTCGAGGACGAGGACGCTGTTCGGCACCGCCTCGAGCGAGCCCTCCTCGAGGATCATGTCTCCCCCGCCCTCCACGATCAGGGACACGTGCACCTCCTCGGACTCGGCAGCCCGGTCGAACGCCGGCGGACGGTCGACCCTGATCCCCCCCGGCGCCCAGACCCGCGTCACCCGGAGGCCCGGCCCGTACGCAGCATCCCAGCGGAGTCCCCGGGCGCCCGCCTGCGGCTCGTCCCACGCGCCGATGAACTCCTGCATCCGCTCCTCTGCGGCCCCCATCTCCCGCCTCCTCCGCGTCGAACGAACAGAATCCCTCATCTGTCGATCACCGCCGGACGTTCGCACGGATCTCCCAGGCCTCCGCGCCTCGCACTCGGAATCCGGCCGCACGCCGTCGCCGGACCGGGAGGACGGCCACGGGGACCGTCCCGGTCAGCGGCGCGGGGAGAGCCGCCACAGCGCGCGGCGAGCGCTCCCCTCGGAGGCGAAGCCCGCCTCCTCGGCCGCGCGCGCGAAGTCGGCCGTCGCCAGGGACCGCCCGCCGATCAGGAGCAGGAGGGTGCCCGCCCGGCGCCGCTCGAGCTCGTCGTCGGCCGTCCGCCTGAGGAAGGAGAACGCGCGAGCCAGCGTCAGCTCCGACACCAGAAGCTCGCGGGCGAGCCGGGCGGCGGTGAGGGCGGGATCGCGGTGGCGCTCCTCGATGAGGGCCATGGCCTCCCCGTAGACCTCCTCGGCGCGGGGACGTCTGCGCGGCGCGGAGCTCTCGACCAGCTCCTTCAGGAAGGCCTCGCCCGCCCGGGCGACGGCAGGCTGCTCCGCCAGAGCGGGGTCGCCGTCGAGGAGACCGTCGATCAGCGCCCGCGCCGGAGCCAGGAAGGAGTCGGCGACCGGCAGGACCTCGCCGAAGCGCTCCGTGACCCAGCGATGCTCCGGCGCCCGCTCGCCGAGCATCCAGGCGTAGATCACGGTCGAGCGGGGGAAGCACGCCCCGGTCCGCGGCTCCGCGTCGATGACCACCAGATCACCACTGCCGCACTCGAGCATCCGTCCGTCCTGTCGGATGCGTCCTCCGCCCTCGACGACCAGCAGCAGATGCGCGCCCGGCGGGCAGCGCGACTGCGGCTTCTGCTCGAGAACGCAGCCGCCGGGGATCCACAGTCTGGCGATCTCGAAGCCGGGCGAGCCCGTCCCCTCGACCCGCAGTTCAGAACGGGCCTCCACGCCGTTCCAGTGCTCGGCCATCCGCCGGTACATCTCGCCCGATCTCGACCCCATCGGGCGCCCCCTCCTCGCGGGCACGCTGACGCCTCACCACGGGAGTGATTCGCAGCCCGCGCGTGGTCCGTTTGTCACGGGACCGGTCACAGCGGACGGCGACGCTCCCACTCATCGCACCGGCGGCGCCCCGGCCGGAACGGGCGACCGAGGGGATCCCGGGTCAGGAGGGCTATCGCGACTCGGGACGGCGCCGGAGCTCACCACTCCCTCCTCACGGCAGCGCCACTTCCTCCTCACCTGCCCCCGAGCGCTTGGGCCGACCGCCCGCCCGCGGGAAGACTCCCCAGCGGTACGGCGCCCGTCGTACCTGCCGAAGCGGCCGAGCGGACGACGACCGTCCTCCGAGCAGGCCGCCGGCGAGAAGACAGACCGAGGAGCTTCACTGTGACTTCCGACAACTCTCCCGCTGAGCAGGGTCCGCTGAGGCGACGCACCGTCGTCGCCGGCGCCACCTGGTCCCTGCCCGTGATCGCCGCAGCGACGGCCACCCCGGCCGCCGCCGCCTCTGCCACGCAGACCCTCGTGTTCAGCTCCATCCCGACCATGATCGCGTGCATGCCCAACACGGCGCCGATCACGCTGACCCTCACCGGCGGCAACGTCGCGAACGTCCCTGTGCGGGTGAACACCCCGCCCGGCTTCCGCTTCGGAGGGAGCGGGACCGACACCTTCGTGACCGACGCGAACGGAGTCGCCACCATCCCCGCCGGCAGCGTCATCGCCGGCCCCTCGACAGGCTCGGCCCTCGCCTTCGGCGGCTCGGCGAAGACGAACGCCCCGTTCCCGGTCCGCCAGACCGGCGACCTGCAGTACAGCACGGGCCTCGCCACTGTTCCCGAGAACTCCGGATTCATCCACACCTCCTCGCAGGGTGTGAACGGCAACGTCTCCGTCAAGGCGAACGGCGACATCTGGCAGTACCGGCGGTCGGACGGCTGGCAGAAGCTCGGCACGGGCGCCTCCACGGAGCCCAGCACGTCCGGGCTCACGCAGCAGCCGGACGGAACCTACAACGCGCACTGGATCAAGGACGGAGTCCTCCAGTACGGCAAGGCGCTCGCGACCGTTCCGAGCAACTCCGGATTCGTCCGCACCTACGGTCAGGGCGCGGACGGGAACGTCTCCATCAAGTCGAACGGCGACGTCTGGCGGTACAACCGCCAGGCCGACGAGTGGACCCTTCTGGGCACCGGCGCCAGCACCGAGCCGAGCGCGGCCGGCATCTCCGCGAACCCGGCCGGGACCCTGAACGTCCACTGGATCAAGAACGGAGTCCTGCAGTACGGCACCGCAGCGGCCACGGTGCCGACCAACTCCGGATTCGTCCGCGTCTACGGCCTCGGCACCCGCGGCACGATCGCCGTGAAGTCGAACGGCGACATCTGGCGGTACACCCCGCAGGGCAACGTCTGGGACCTCGTCGGCACCGGAGCCAGCACCGAGCCGAGCGCCGCCGGACTGACCCAGCGGCCGGGCGGGACGTTCGAGATCCACTGGATCAAGGACGGGGTCCTGCAGTACGGCACCCGGCTCGCGACCGTTCCGGAGAACTCCGGGTTCGTCCGCACCTACGGTCAGGGAGCGGATGGGAACGTCTCCGTGAAGGCGAACGGCGACATCTGGTACTACAGCACGGCGCAGAACACGTGGACCAAGATCGGCTCCGGTGCCAGCACCGGCCCCGATGCGGCCGGGATCACCGCCCAGGGAGACGGCGCGCTGAACCCCCACTGGATCAAGGCGAGAACCGACTGCCGCTGATCCGCGCCCGGCGGCCCTCTCCGCCCGCGTCCTGCCGGACCGCGGGCGAGGAGGGCCGCCTCCGCCCTCCCGCCGAGGACGGGCGCCTCGTCCGAGGAGGAACGCGCCACCCCGTCTCGGCGCCCCTCCCCCGGCCTAACGTGGTCACCGCCCGCGCACCCCGTCCCCGCTGCGAAGGAGCCCGGTGACCGCTTCCGAGCAGCCGGCCGCCCCGCGCGGTCTCGTCGAGACGCTGCAGCTGAGCGGTCCCCGCGTGGAGGCGTGGCTGAGGAGCCTCGGCTGGGCGAGCGACGGAGCTCCGCCCCTGCACCTCGCCGGGGACGTGCTCGCCGTCGACGGCTTCCGGCTGAGCCGCCTCTGGCACACACCCGGCACGCTCCGGACCGACCCGCCCCTCCCCGCCCCCGACCGGGCCGAGGTCGACCTCATCGTCCCGGTCGCCGGCGAGATCGTCGTCGACGGCCCTCTCGAGGCCGCTCGTCTGCGGCCCGGCGGGCTCGCCCTCCTCCGACGCGACGACTCCGCTCGGTTCCGGGCGGAGGAGGACTCCGCCTGGCTGGCGCTGAGGACGTCCTGGGGCAGGCTCGGCCTCACGAGCGCACAGTCCGACGGGCCGTCCTGCGCCCTGCTCGCCGCCGACAGCTACAGCGGCGCCTTCGTCTCCCTCGTCAACGCGACCCTCAACGCGGACCTCGCGGCGGGCGATCCCGGCTTCAGCGAGCTGCGCCGGGCGCTCGAGGCGACCGCGTCGGCCCTGATCAAGCAGAGCCTGCCGCCCGCCCGTCCGGAGGACGGACTCGAGGGCGTCCTCCTCCGCGCGATCGCCGTCATCGATGCGGAGGCGGGTGACGCGGACTTCACCGCCGGCGTTCTCGCGATGCGGCTCCGCGTCTCGCGGGCGACGCTGGACCGCGCCTTCCACCGCCGGGGCACGACCGTGGCCGCGACCCTCCGCGAGCGGCGCGTGCACCTCGCCGCGTCGCTGCTCGCCGCGAGCCCGTCGCTCTCGCCCTCGGCTCGCGCGGCCGTGGCCGAGCGGGCCGGCTTCCGGACGCTGAGGGCGATGGACCGCGCGCTGAGCCGTTCGCGCGACGTCGACCGCGGCTGATCCGACCGGACATCGGCGTCCGCGTCGCTCCAGGATGCACTCAGGATTCGTCGAACCGGTTCGCCTCTCCTGTGGAGTGTCGGGAAATGATCCGGTTAGGCTCTTCACGTTGTCGTCAACATAGTGTTACCGTGAACATTGCCGCGTACGAAGCCGGCACACTCCCTCCCCTCAGCAATGGTGCCGACCCTGGAGCAAAGCGCGATGAAGCCTTTCCTGCGACCACTCGTCCTCGTGACGGCCGTGGCCCTCACCGTCCCCCTTCTGACGGCCCAGTCGGCGAGCGCAGCTCCCTCCGACAGCCTCGTCCTGCGCTACGCGCTCGACGAGACGAGCGGCACGACCGTCGCCGACAGCTCGGGCAAGGGCCGCACCGGCACGCTCGTCAACGGAGCCGCTCCTCGCGGAGCCGCGGGCGTCGCCCTCGACGGGACCGACGACTACGTCAAGCTGCCCGACGACCTGCTCGCGGGCCTGAACTCGATCACGGTCAGCACCGAGGTCTTGGTGAACGCGAACCAGGGCACGCCCTACTTCATCTGGGGCCTCGGCAACACGACGAACGGCGCCGGGAACGGCTACCTCTACACGACGGGCAACGGCTACAAGGCCTCGATCGCCACCGGCAACTGGACCACCGAGCAGACCGTCAACTCCAACGCGAACCTCGCGCGCAGCGTCTGGAAGACCCTCACCTACACGCTCGACGACGCGAGCGACACCGCACGCCTCTACCTCGACGGCACCCAGGTCGCGCAGCAGACAGGAGTGACCATCACTCCCGCCGCGATCGGCAACGGCACCACCACCGCGAACGCGATCGGCCGCTCCGTCTACACGGCGGACAAGACCCTCGCCGGCTCGGTCCGCGACTTCCGCGTCTACAGCACGGCGCTCAGCGCGGCCGACGTCGCGACCCTCCAGGCCCCGGACAGCACGCGCGTCTCCCGCGACTCCGCCGCCCTGGACCTCGGGAGCCTCTCCTCGGTCTCCGCGAACCTCACCCTCCCGACGACCGGCCCCAACGGCTCCGCCATCGCCTGGGCCTCGAGCAACTCCGCGGTCGTCTCGACCAGCGGAGTCGTCACGCCGCCCGCGACCGGGGTCGCCTCGGTCGAGCTGACCGCCACGACCACCCGCGGCTCGGCCACGGCCACCCGCACCTTCACCGCCACCGTGCCCGCCAAGGACGTGAACGCCGACGCCCAGAAGGCGCTGGACGCCCTCTCGATCGTCAACTCCGGCGACGTCCGCGGCAACGTGACGCTGCCCGCGAAGGCCGGCTCCTACGACGTCGCCTGGTCCTCCTCGAACACGGCCGTGCTCAGCACGACCGGCGTCGTGAAGCGCCGGTCCGCCGCCACGCCCGTCACACTCACCGCGACGATCGCCGGCACGACCGCGACCCGGCAGCTGCCCGTCACGGTGACCGCGGCTCCCGCGGACCTCGACACCGAGTACGACGCGGGCTACCTCTGGACCCACTTCGCCTCGACCGACTACGAGAAGATCTACTTCGGCTCCAGCACCGACGGTCTGCACTGGTCGAAGCTCAACAACGACAAGGCCGTGCTCGCCAACCTCGGCGGCACCCTCGGCGTCCGCGATCCGCACCTCGTGCGCTCCCCCACCGGCGACGAGTACTGGATCATCGGCACCGACCTGCACGCCGAGGGCACCGCTCCCGGCGGCACCTGGGACCAGACCAACGCGAGCAAGAACCTCGTCGTCTGGCGCTCGACGGACCTCGTGAACTGGAGCGATCAGAGCATCGTCTTCGCCGGCTTCCCCGACGCGGGCAACGTCTGGGCTCCCGAGGCGATCTGGGACGACGCGACCGGCCAGTACTACGTCTACTGGTCCGCCCGCGACAAGACGCTGACCGGCGGGGCCTCCGCCCAGCGCGTCTACGTCTCGACCACGCGCGACTTCGTCGGCTTCTCCACCCCGAAGGTCTGGCTGGACGAGAACCCCGCCGCCGGCGGCGGGAGCCGCGGCAGCATCATCGACACGACCATCGCGAAGGAGGGGGACACCTACTACCGCTTCTCCACCGCCGACTGGCGCACGGTCGTCGACAAGGCCCCGAGCCTCGCCGGCCCGTGGACCCGCGTGATCGGCTTCGGCGAGGAGAAGTCCCGCGGCCTCTCCGACCACCTCGAGGGCCTCACCGTCTACCAGCTGCCCGACGGCCGATGGGTCGTCATGGGCGACTCGTTCGGCTACTCCGCATACGTCACCGACACCCTCTCGGACATGCGGTTCACGGCGCTTCCTGTCGGCACCACCGGCGCGAACACGTACTCGTTCTCGAAGCCCTTCCGCCACGGCTCGGTGCTCCGCCTCTCGAGCGCCGAGGAGGCGCGCCTGACGGCCGCCTACGGCACCAGCAGCACCGGCCCCGCCGCGAAGCCGGTCAACGCGGCCGGCGAGATCCTCCGCTACACCTTCGACGGCGGCTCGGGCACCACGGTGCGCGACAGCTCGGGCAACAACCAGAACGGCACGCTGCCCTCGGGTGGCACCTGGAAGGACGGCGCCCTGCAGCTCGACGGCACCGACGACTACGTCAAGCTGCCGAACGACCTGCTCGCCGGAGTGACGGACCTCACCATCCAGTCCGACGTCTGGATCGACCCCGCGCAGGGCGGCGCCTACTTCCTCTACGGCCTGGGCAACACCACGAACGGCGCCGGCGACGGCTACCTCTTCACCTCGGGCAACAACTACCGCACCAGCATCGCGACCGGGAACTACACCACCGAGCAGACCGTCGCCGGCGGCTCGGCCCTCCCCCGCGGCACCTGGGCGCACCTGACGTACACGCTCTCCGGCACCACCGGCACGATCTACCTCGACGGAGTGAAGGTCGCCAGCGGCACCGTCACGACCGACCCGAAGGACATCGGCGGCGGCTCCACCTCGGCGAACTACATCGGGCGCTCGAACTACGACGCCGACAACCGCTTCCGCGGCCAGATCCGCGAGTTCTCGGTCTACAACCGGGCCCTCAGCGCCTCCGAGGTGCTCGCCGCCTCCGGCAACACGTCGGCCCTGGTCGACCTGTCGCTCAGCGGCGACGTCCTGAAGACGGCCCCGATCGTCGACTCGGCGAGCAGGACGGTCACCTTCCCGGTGAAGCCGGGGACCGACCTGACGAAGCTCACCCCGACCTTCTCCACCGCGGCCGGCGTCACGGCGAGCCCCGCCTCCGGCACCGTCCGCGACCTCTCCACCCCGCAGACGGTCGTGCTCACGCCCGCCGCCGGCGGCACCGCGACCACCTGGACCCTGAAGGCCGTCGTCATGAAGTCCCCGGTCCTCGCAGGCCTGAACGCCGACCCGAACATCGCGGTCTTCGGCGACACCTACTACCTGTACGCGACCTCGGACGGCTTCGCCGGCTGGGGCGGCAAGACCTTCTACGCCTGGTCCTCGAAGAACCTCATCGACTGGACCCGCTCGGAGCAGCCCTTCCTGACGCTCGACGGCGCGAACGGCAACGTGCCGTGGGCGACCGGCAACGCCTGGGCGCCGACGATCATCGAGAAGAACGGGAAGTACTACTTCTACTTCTCCGGCGAGAACTCCTCGCTGAACCGCAAGACGATCGGAGTCGCCGTCTCGGACAGCCCGATGGGCCCGTTCACGGCGCAGCCGACCGCGATGATCACCAACGGCGAGTCCGTGCGGTCCGGCCAGGCGATCGACCCCGCCGCGTTCACCGACCCGAAGACCGGCAAGAGCTACCTCTTCTGGGGCAACGGCGACCCGCTCTACGGGGAGCTGTCCGACGACATGCTCTCGATCAAGACCGGCACGATCAAGAAGATCAGCGGCCTGACCGACTTCCGCGAGGGTGCGTTCCTGAACTACCGTGACGGTCTGTACCACCTCACCTACTCGATCGACGACACCGGCTCGGAGAACTACAAGGTCGGCTACGCCACCTCGACGAGCGTCGACGGACCGTGGACCTACCGCGGCGTGGTCCTCGAGAAGGACACCTCGCAGGGCATCCTCGCCACGGGCCACAACTCGATCGTCAACGTGCCCGGCACGGACGACTGGTACATCGCCTACCACCGCTTCGCCATCCCCGGCGGAGACGGCCAGCACCGCGAGACGACGATCGACCGGGTGACCTTCGACAAGACGACCGGGCTCATGCAGAAGGTCGTCCCGACCCTCACCAGCGTCGCCGCCCAGACGATCGTCGACACCGCGCCGCTCGCAGCCTCGATCACGGGGAAGGCGACGGTGGGCAGCACGCTGACCGCCTCCGCCTCCTCCCCGTGGACGGCGACCGGCTTCCAGTGGAAGCGCGGTGGGACCGCGATCAGCGGGGCGACGGCGTCGAGCTACACGCTCACCGCCGCCGACCGCGGAGCGACGATCTCGGTGGCCGTGACCGCCGCGAAGCCGCAGTGGACGCCGGCGACGGCCTCCGCCTCCGTCGGTCCCGTGACCGACTCGGCACCCGCGATCGCCGTGACCACGACCTCCACGACGCGCTGCGCCGCCGGGAAGATCGTCGTCACCGCGACCGCCACGAACCCGAACGCCTTCGCCGCGAAGATCGTGATCGGCACGACGTGGGGCTCCAAGAGCTTCGCCGACGTCGCTCCCGGCGCCACCGTCTCGGCCGCCTTCACCACCCGGGCGACGAGCGTGACCGACGGATCCGCGACCGCCACGGCGACCGCGTTCATCAGCGGGAAGCCGGCCACGGCCTCCGCGACCGCCCCCTACTCCGCGGCCAGCTGCAGCTGATCCGCGGGCACGACCCACACCCATTGAGATCGAGCCGGCGACGACGCCGGCCGGAGAACGGAGAACACCCGACATGAACACCCGATCCCTTCTGATCCGCGGAGCCGCTGGACTGGCCGGAGGCGTCCTCCTGCTCGGAGTCGCCGGAACGGCGTTCGCCGCCGAGGTCAACTACGGCAACGACGACGTCGACATCAACGTCGAGATCGCCGACCTCCCCGGGACCGGCGCCCTCTCGATGACCGTCGCCGCGGACTCGACGACGCTGACCGAGACCGGCTCGGACAACGTCCGCCGCCAGTTCACCGGCACCCTGCCCACCGTCACGGTCACCGACACCCGTGACGCCGCGGACGTCTCCCCCGACTCCGCGTGGTACGTCATCGGCACGGCGAGCGACTTCACGTCGGCCGACGGCTCGACCATCGGCGCCGAGAACCTCGGCTGGACCCCGGACCTGGTCGACGGTGGAGACCTCGGCGAGGTCGCCGCGGGCGATGAGGTCGGCACCGCCATCGACGGCGGCGCCAACGGCGTCGGCCTGAAGGGCAAGGAGCTGCTCGCGATCGTCGCCAGCAACTCCCAGCAGGTCAACCCCGAGGGCTCCTGGAGCGCCGACGCCGACCTCTTCCTCCGCACCCCCGTGAACGTGGACGCCGGCGCGTACTCGTCCACCATCACCCTGTCGCTCTTCGAGTGACCCGTCGCGGCCGGGGGACGCACTCCCTCGGCCGCGATCCCACCACGGCCGACGCGGCCGGGCCCGCCCGCCCGGCCGCGTCGTGCTTCCCCCGTGCGACCATGAGGTTCTGATGACTGCTCCGCGCCGCTCCGCCGCTCCCCGCCGCCCGCTCCTCCCCGCGCTGCTCGCGCTGGTCGTCGCCCTCCTCGGCGCGGGCGTCGCCCCGCAGGCCGTCGCGGCCGACGGAGCGATCACCTGGGCGGTCAGCCCCTCCACCGACGGCGTCCCCGACAAGCGCGCGTGGGTCGAGCTCGAGCTCGCCCCCGGCGCGAGCGCCTCGGACGAGGCGGTCGTGCGGAACCTCAGCGACCAGCCCGTGACCTTCAGCATCACCAGCGCCGACGGCTACTTCACCGACACCGGCCGCTTCAACATGCTCAACTCGGACCAGGAGTCGGTCGACGCCGGGCTGTGGATCTCCGCCCCCGAGACCGTGACCGTCGATCCGGGCAGCAGCGGCGTGGTGCCGTTCACCGTGACGGTCCCCGACAACGCCACCCCCGGCGACCACGCCGCCGGCATCGCCGCCTCCGTGCTCTCGCAGGGCACCGAGGCGGGAGGTGCGAACGTCGGAGTGGAGAGCCGCATCGGCTTCCGCGTGATGACCCGCGTGACCGGCGAGGTGACCCCCTCCTTCTCCGTCGAGGACCTGGCCAGCGACTACCGCCTTTCTTGGAACCCGTTCCAGCCCGGCTCCCTCTCGCTCGTCGCCGACGTGGTGAACACCGGCAACGTGCGCCTGCTGCTCGACGGCACGGCGAGCGCCCAGGGCGCCACCGCCCCCGTCGTCGCGGCCGACGCGCCCCAGCAGGAGCTGCTGCCCGGCGACCGGCGCAGCGTCTCGGTGCAGCTCGACGGCATCTGGCCCCTCTTCGGGGTCGGCGCCGACCTGACCATCGCACCGACCGTCGCCGCCGCCGATCAGGAGCCGGTCGCCACCGCTCCCGTGACAGAGTCGATCACGGTCGCCGCCGTGCCGGTCCCGCAGCTGCTCGTGATCCTCGGCGTCGCCCTCATCCTCGCGGCGCTGCTCGCCGGGCGCTCGCGCTCGCGCCGCCGCATCGCCGCCCTGGTGCAGCAGGCCAAGGAGGAGGGCCTGCGCGAGGGCGCGCGCGTCTCCTCCTGAGCACCCCCTCCGCACGCTCCCTCCCCCCCTCCCTGCCGCCGAGGGGCCCCGGGGCGTCGAGGGGACCCGCTACACCGGGTTCCCCCGACGGTCCAGGGTTCGCTCACCGCGCGGCCATGCGTCAGAGTGAGCGGATGACCACCACCTCCCTGGAGGCGCCGACTCGGCGTCTCGGCCTCATCGCGCTCATCGCGACCCTCGGCGGCCTCCTCTTCGGCTACGACACCGGCGTCATCAACGGCGCCCTCGAGCCGATGTCGGCCGAGCTGGGCCTCACCGCGCTGACCGAGGGGGTCGTCACCAGCTCGCTCCTCTTCGCCGCCGCGATCGGCGCGATCTCGGGCGGACGCCTCGCCGACGCCCTCGGGAGGCGGACCACGATCCGCCTCCTCGCCGTGCTCTTCCTCGTCGGCGCCCTGGTCTGCGTGGTGGCGCCGGGCTTCGGCGTGATGGTCCTCGGGCGGGCGGTCCTCGGACTGGCCGTCGGCGGCGCCTCGGTGGTCGTGCCGATCTACCTCTCCGAGATCTCCCCCTCCGAGATCCGCGGCTCCCTCGCCGGCCGCAACGAGCTGATGATCGTGATCGGCCAGCTCGCCGCCTTCGTGGCCAACGCCGTCATCGGCACCGTCTGGGGCGAGCTGCCCGGCGTCTGGCGGATCATGCTCGCCGTCGCCGCGCTCCCCGCCGCCGCCCTCCTGCTCGGCATGACCCGGGTCCCGGAGTCGCCGCGCTGGCTGATCGCGCACGGCCGCCGCGACGAGGCGCTCGACGTGCTCACGACCATCCGGACGCCCGACCTGGCCCATGTGGAGGCGGAGACCATCGCCCGCTCGATCGGCGCGAAGGACGGCCCGAGGATCCCCCTGCTGCAGGCGCTGCGCGAGCGCTGGGCGGTGCGCATCCTGCTGGTCGGCATCGGGATCGGAGTCGCCCAGCAGCTCACCGGCATCAACTCGATCATGTACTACGGCCAGTCGGTGCTGAAGGAGGCGGGCTTCGACCACGACGGCGCGCTCGTCGCCAACATCGCACCCGGGGCGATCGCCGTGATCGGCGGCCTGATCGGGCTGCGGCTCATGCAGACGATGAACCGCCGCACGACCCTCCTGCTCGGCTACTCCCTGACCACCGCGATGCACTTCCTGATCGGCATCGCCTCCGTCGCGCTCCCCGTGGGGAACCCGGCGCGGCCGTACGTGATCCTGGTGCTGGTCGTCGCGTTCGTGGGGAGCATGCAGACGTTCCTCAACATCGTCACCTGGGTGATGCTGTCCGAGATCTTCCCGCTGCGGATCCGCGGCGTCGGCGTCGGCATCGCGATCTTCTGCCACTGGATCACGAACGCGGTGCTCGGCCTGTTCTTCCCCACCCTCGTCTCCGGGGTCGGCATCACCGGCACGTTCTTCCTGTTCGGCGCCGTCGGTCTGCTCGCGCTCGTCTTCATCTGGAAGCGCGTGCCCGAGACCCGCGGCCGTGCCCTCGAGGAGGTCGAGGCGGGCGTCGTCTCCGGCGAGCTCCTGCGCCGCTGACGCCCGCCCTCGGGATCCGCCTACTGGTAGGTGACGAGGTCGGGGAGGGGGCGCACCTCGGCCATGGTCTCGGCGGGGGTGAGCATGGGCGCGTCCTCGTCGTAGAAGTTCTTCCAGCCCCAGCCGATGCCCTCGGGGGCGCCCTCGTGCAGCGCGTCCCAGGTCGCCTGCTTGTCGGGCTGCGAGCCCTGGCCGTCGACGTGGATGAGGAACTCCAGCTCGGGCCGGTCACGGCGGATGCTGTCGCGGTCCTGCAGCATCGACAGCCGGAACTGGTGCAGCACGAACATCTTCGGCGGCAGCCCCTCGCTCTGCACCAGGTCGGCCAGCCACTCCGACACGCTGTCGACCTCGGCGGCCGAGACGCGCCCGATCTGCTCCAGCGGCTTCTGGCCGGGCAGCAGGCGCCACTCCGGGTCGAGCGCGAGGCCGACGTTGGGCAGCGACAGGAGGTCCGCGTACTGCTTCGCCTGGGTGAGGAAGTCGGTCAGCCCCGACTGCAGGTCGAGCACCACGTACATCCCCGCCGCCTGCGCCGCGTCGATGTAGGGGCGGATGTCGGCGGCGTCGAGCTCGTTGGAGTAGTCGCCGTCCTTGCCGGGGTCGCCCGCCGCGACCGTGGTGATGATCTCGAGGCTCGGCACGACCTGCTTGTCGGTGAGCGCCCGGTACGGCTCGGCCACCGCCTGCGCCCGCGCGATCGTGGGCTCGAGGCCCTGCTCCCCCAGCACGCCGAGGACGGGAGCGCCCGGAGTGCCGTAGATCGCGACGAAGAGGTGCCCGCCGAACATCCGCTGCCCGCCGCCCGGCAGCTGCCAGCCGCTCGCGGCCGCGCGCACGGCCCACTCGGGCTCGGGTTGCGCGGCGAGCACGGGGCCGAGCAGCAGCGTGCAGGAGGCGTCGGCCTCGGCGATCGCGGTCACGGCTCCGCCCGAGGCGAGCAGGTCGTCGCCGTCGACCACGGTGACGGGCACGCCGGCCGCGCGGGCGGTCGCCAGAGCGGCGACGTCGGCGTCCTGCGCGCGGGCGAGGGCGTGCAGGCCGGTCAGGGCGTCGGCTCGGGCCGGGAGGGCGCCGAAGGGGGCGTCGGAGGCGGTGGACGGCGCGGCGGCGGCGAGGTCGGCGAGCGCCAGGTCGGTCACGGTCAGGCCGGACGCGGTGCTGAGGGCGGCCGCGTCGGAGGCGGAGGCGACGACGTCGACGCCCTCGGGCGCGGTGACGTCGCCGATTGCGAGCACGCGGGTCACGCCGAGGCGGGCGAACTCGGCGGCGAGGGCGTCGGAGGTCGGAGCGGTGGAGGACGGAGCGACGGACGGGGTCGCGGAGTCGGACGGGGTCGCGGAGTCGGACGGCGTCGCCGAGTCCGACGGCGTCGCGGAGTCGGACGGCGTCTCGGAAGCCGTGGATACCGCGGCCGCGGCGTCCGCGGTCGGGGCGGCCGTCGCTCCGGATCCCGCCGAGCCGACCAGCAGCGGCACGCCCCAGGCGATGCTCACCTGGGCGGCGCGCAGGCGCGACTCGGCGACGTCCTCGACCAGGACGACCAGCGGAGCCGCGGCGAACAGGGTCGCACTCGCGGCGAGCGCGTCCGGGGCGAGCGCCACCGGCCCGCTCGGAGCCGCGGTGCGGGTGCGGGGCGCCTCCTGCTGAGCGTCGTCCGGAGCGGAGGAGTCGGGCGTGCAGGCGCTGAGCAGCGGGAGCACCGCGAGACCGCCGATCACGACGCTGCGGCGCGAGAGCCCGGAGCGGGAGGGGACGGAACGGGGTGTCGAGGGCATGGCAGGCCTCTCCTCTCGGAGCCCGATCGGGGCTCTCTGGTGCGTGGCTGGTCCTCTCGACTATCGCAGGCCCGGCGGCGGCGAGCGCCGAGGGAGCCGTCCCGGGCGCGCCTCCGACGCCGTCCGGACAGGCAGAAGGGGAGCGGCGCCGCAGCTCCGCTCCCCTCCGAGTGGCTGGATCAGACCGTGCGGGGGGCCTTCGCGAGGTTGGCCTCGAGCTCCTCGCGGTTCTGCCGCACCACGTAGGCGGGGCGGTCGCGCTCGACGCGCCACGACTCGCTCAGCGGCGTGATCGCGACGGTGTCGAAGCCGATCCGGTCGTAGAGGTCGGTCACGAAGTGGATCGCCTCGGGGTAGTCGCTCGACGTCGCGAGGGCACGGCGGTCGGGCGTGCCGACCGGGGTGCCGTCGGTGGTGATGTCGGCGGCCATGATGTGGTTGAACGCCTTGACGACCTTCGACTCCGGGAGGTGCTGCTGGAGCATCTCGCTGGTCGTGGTCTCGCCCTTGTCGAGCGCCTCGATGCGGCCGTCGCGCTCGAAGTAGTAGTTGTTCGTGTCGAGGACGATCTTGCCGGCGAGCGGGGCGACCGGCACCTCCTCGAGGTTCTTCAGCGGCACCGTCACCACGGCGATCTCGGCGGCCTCGGCCGCCTCCTGTGCCGTGGCGGCGCGGGCCTTCGGGCCGAGCTCCGCGATGAGGTCGGCGAGGGTCTCGGGGCCGCGCGAGTTCGCGATGACCACCTCGTCCCCCAGGGCGATGACCGCCCGTGCGACCTGGCTGCCGATGTTGCCTGCTCCGATGATTCCGTACGTCGTCATGCTGAGGAGAACGCGGAGGGTGCCCAGGCATTCCGCTCTGCGGCGTTCTCCCACGCCGCACCCAGGTGGGCCCGTGCCTCCAGTAGCCTCGATCCTCGGGCGCCGCTGCCCGAGAAGGAGTCCGTGATGCCGCAGTTCGACCTCCCGCTCGACCTCCTCGAGCAGTACGCCCCCGAGATCGCCGAGCCCGCCGGGTTCGCCGAGTTCTGGCGCGACACGATCGCCGAGGCGAGGGCCGTCGCGACCGAGCCGCGCCTCGAGCGGGTCGACGCCGGCTTCGGACTGCTCGACACCTTCGACGTCACCTACTCCGGCTTCGGCGGCCACCCGATCCGCGCGTGGCTGATCCTCCCCCGCGGCGTCGAGGGCCCCCTCCCCGGGCTCGTGACCTTCATCGGCTACGGAGGCGGCCGCGGGCAGCTCGCGGAGTGGACCGCGATGTCGGCCGCCGGCTACGCGCACCTGGTCATGGACACCCGCGGCCAGGGGTCCGGGCACCGCTCCGGAGCGACCCCCGACCCGGTCGGCAGCGGGCCGCACGTCTCCGGCTTCATGACGCAGGGCATCGAGTCGCCCGCGGAGCACTTCTACCGCCGCGTCTTCACCGACGCCGTCCGAGCGCTCGACGTGCTGCGCGCGCACCCCGCGGTCGACGCCTCCCGCGTGGCCGTCTCGGGCGGCAGCCAGGGAGGCGGGATCGCCCTGGCCGTCACCGGGATCCTGGGCCTGCTCGGCGAGTCGGAGGCGGCGCGCGCCGCGATCGTCGACGTGCCGTTCCTCTCCCACATCCCGCACGCCGTGCGGCTGGTCGACACGATGCCGTACGGCGAGATCGTGCAGTACCTGCACACCCACCGCGGCGCCGAGGCGCGCGTGTTCGACACCCTCTCGTACTTCGACGGCACCTCCTTCGCCCCCTACGCGCAGTCCCCCGCGCTGTTCTCGGTGGCGCTCCGCGACGACATCTGCCCGCCGTCCTCCGTCTACGCCTCCTACAACCGCTACGCCGGACCCCGCGAGATCCGGGTCTACCCCTTCAACGGCCACGAGGGCGGCGAGGCGTTCCAGATCGGCGAGCACGTGCGCTTCCTGGGGCGCGAGCTGGCCTGACGCCGCCCCGGATCTCGTGAGATCTCGCGAGACGTGCCGCTACGGACGAGATCGCGCCGCACGGCACGGCACCTCGTCCGCAGGGGACCACCTCGAGAGGCTCCCCGCTCTCGACGAGCGTCGCATTGTGACGCCGTGCGTCGCGCTCGGTACCCGTTCGCGGCTCCGCTGGGCACTATCGATTCCATGACCCGCCAGATCCGCTTCAACGCCTTCGACATGAACTGCGTCGCCCATCAGTCCTCGGGCATGTGGCGCCACCCCCAGGACCAGTCCTGGCGCTACAAGGACCTCTCGTACTGGACCGACCTGGCGAAGCTGCTCGAGCGCGGCACGTTCGACGGCATCTTCATCGCCGACGTGCTCGGCACCTACGACGTCTACGGCGGCTCGAACGAGGCGGCGATCCGCCACGGCGCGCAAGTCCCCGTCAACGACCCGATCCTCCTCGTCTCGGCGATGGCCGCCGCGACCGAGCACCTCGGGTTCGGCATCACCGCGGGCACCGCCTACGAGCACCCGTACCCGTTCGCGCGGCGCATGTCGACGCTCGACCACCTGACGAAGGGCCGCGTCGGCTGGAACGTCGTCACCGGCTACCTCCCCAGCGCCGCCCGCAACATGGGCCACGAGGACCAGCTCGAGCACGACGACCGCTACGACGTCGCCGACGAGTACCTCGAGGTGCTCTACAAGCTGTGGGAGGGGTCGTGGGAGGACGACGCCGTCGTCCGCGACCGCGAGTCGGGCGTCTTCACCGACCCGGCGAAGGTGCACGAGATCGGGCACCGCGGCAAGAACTTCACCGTCCCCGGCATCCACCTCTCGGAGCCGTCGGTGCAGCGGACCCCCGTCATCTACCAGGCGGGAGCGTCGCCGCGCGGCATCCGCTTCGCGGCGGGCAACGCGGAGGCGATCTTCGTCGCCTCCTCGACGAAGGCCGGCCTGAAGGCGACCGTCTCGCGCATCCGCGACGCCCTCGAGGCGGCCGGCCGCGCCCGCTACTCCGCGAAGATCTACACGCTGCTGACGATCATCACCGCCGAGACCAGCGAGGCCGCGCACGAGAAGCACCGCGACTACCTCTCCTACGGGAGCGAGGAGGGGGCGCTGGTCTTCATGTCGGGCTGGATGGGCATCGACCTGTCGCAGTACGACCTCGACGAGCCGATCGGCAACGTGAAGAGCAACGCGATCCAGTCGGCCGTCGCCAACTTCCAGGAGGCGAACGAGGACGGCTCGGAGTGGAAGGTCCGCGACATCGCCAAGCTCAGCGTGATCGGCGGGCTCGGCCCGTTCGTCGTCGGCTCGCCCGCAGAGGTCGCCGACCATCTGCAGGAGTGGGTCGAGGAGACCGACGTGGACGGGTTCAACCTCGCCTACGCGATCACGCCCGGCACCTTCGAGGACGTGGTGGAGTTCATCGTGCCGGAGCTGCGCAGCCGCGGCGCGTACCCGGAGGAGTACGTCGAGGGCAGCCTCCGCCAGAAGCTGCACGGCCGCGGCGACCGGCTGCCGGAGGAGCACCTCGGCGCCGGCTTCCGCTACGCGCCGGCGGCGGTCTGACGACAGGGGGCGCCGGGCGGCCGGTGGGGGCGGGGGTCTCCATAGGCCGCTCCGCGGCCGCGCCGGACGCACGAGCACCCCGCCGCGATGCGCGACGGGGTGCTCGGGACGTGCGGAGGGGCTCAGCCCTCGAAGGTGGCGTCGAGCGTGATGTCGACCCCGGTGAGCGCCTTGCTGACGGGGCAGGTCTCCTTGGCCTCGTCGGCGGCCTTGAGGAAGGCGGCCTCGTCGATGCCGGAGACCTCGCCGCTCACGATGAGCTTGATGCCGGTGAGCTTGAATCCGCCGGCCGAGTCCGGGCCGAGCGAGACGTCGGCGCGGACGTCGAGCGCCTCGACGGTGCCGCCGGCCTGGCCGAGGACGGCCGAGAACTGCATCGCGTAGCAGGCGGAGTGGGCGGCCGCGAGGAGCTCCTCGGGGCTGGTCGAGCCGTTGGCGTCGTCGGCGGCGCGCTTGGGGAACGAGACGTCGTAGGTGCCGATCTTCGAGCTCGAGAGCTCGACCTGGCCCTCGCCGGTCTCGAGCGAGCCGTTCCAGGCGGTGCGTGCGGTACGAGTGGGCATGAGTCCTCCTTGGGGGGCGGGGAGAACAGTAGAACGATCGTTCTCCCCTGATGCGCCGAGCCTAGGCGGAACGCGCGGCGTCCTGCAACCACCGGCCTCGGACCCTCGGCGAGATGCCAGTCCGGCGCGCCTCCGTCGGCGTGTCGCGTACGGGAGCGGCCTGTCGCGGAGGAGAGGACGGCCGCCAGGTCAGTGCACGAGCTTCAGGCCGACGACGCAGCCGACGATTCCGAGGACCAGCAGCGTACGCACGAGCGAGAAGCCCTCGCCGCCGAAGAACATGCCGTAGAGCACGGTCAGCGAAGCGCCGATCCCGACCCAGACCGCGTACGCGGTGCCGGTGGGCAGCTCGCGCATCGCGTAGGCGAGGCCGGCCATGCTCGCGACGACGCCGACTCCGAAGACGACCGACGGGCCGAGCCGCGTGAAGCCCTCCGACTTGCCGAGGGCGGTGGCCCACACGGCCTCGAGGACACCGGAGAGGATGAGGACGATCCAGGACATGACAACTCCTACGAGTCAGTCTTGTCGCGTTCCGGGTACTGCTCCCTCGTCCGGTCGCCGTCATCGGCTCCGGACAGTCTGCCCGTGCGCGCTGGGCAGGCCCTGGGCAGCGCGCGGCGGGGGCGGAGCCGCCGCGACCGCGACTCCGCCCGCCGCCGTCAGCGCGGCTGAGCCGGGTTCGTCGGCACTCCGTGCGAGGGCGGATTGATCGGCGGACCGGACGTCGCCGGCGAGACCGGCGATCCGGACGACGAGCGGGACACCTCGGGCAGCGACTCCGGCACGCTGCCTGCCGGCTCCGCTCCCCCGCGCAGCTGCTCGAGACGCGAGTGCAGGATCGTCGTCACCGGCAGGCGGTGCCCGTGCGCCTCCTCGTAGGCGAGCAGCGCGCCGAGGCCGGCCTCGTCGAGCGGGCGGATGCGCTCCGCGAGCGTGCCGAGCGGGATGACGTTCCAGTCGGGGAGCGGCAGCTCCTCGCGGGAGGGTGTGTCGGTCATTCGTGCTCCTTCCGTTCCCTCCATCCCACGCCCCGGACGGCCGTCCGCCCAGGGGCTTGACCGGTCGCGGGGCGAGCGCGGCGGTCGGGAGGGACGGTCCGGCGGAGCGGCGGCCCCGCCGGGACCGTCGGCGGATCAGGCGGTGCGGCGGGACGAGCGGCGGGTCGCCAGGTGCACGAGGACTCCGACCACGAGGAGGATCCCGGCGTAGAGCCAGACGATCGGGTCCTGCTGGCTGAGGAGCAGCACGCACGAGGCGACGCCGAGCACGGGGATCGCCGTCCACACGCGGAAGTGGTCGTGCTCGACCTTGTCGCGCCGCAGCACGAGCACCGAGACGTTCGTGCTGATGAACACCAGCAGGAGGAGCAGCACCACGGTCTCGGCGAGGGTCGCCAGATCGCCGACCAGGGTCAGGAGGCATGCGGCCAGCGTGGTCACCGCGATGGCCACCCACGGCGTCCGGCGCTTCGGCAGCACGTGGCCGAGCACGTCCGGGAGGAGGCCGTCCTTCGCCATGCCGTAGGTGACGCGGCTCGCCATGATCATGGTCAGCAGCGCTCCGTTGGCGACCGCGACGAGCGCGATCAGGCTGAACAACCACGCCGGCACCCCGGCTCCGCTCGCCGTCACGACGTCGAGCAGCGGGGCGGAGGATCCGGACAGCTCGTCGGCGGGCAGCGCGATCGAGCTCGCGAGGCCGACCAGGACGTACACCGCACCGGCCGTCAGCAGCGAGCCGAACAGCGCGCGCGGGTAGACGCGGCTGGGGTCGCGGATCTCCTCGGCGATGTTGGCCGAGGTCTCGAAGCCGACGAAGGAGTAGTACGCGATGATCGCCGCGCCGAGCACCGCCAGCGCCGGCGCCTGCTCGGAGCTGAGCTCGACCGTGCGGGCGAGGTCGCCGCCTCCGCCCGCCACGAGCAGCGCGACGCATCCGATCACGATCAGCAGGCCGCCGACCTCGATCACGGTCATCACCGTGTTGCTGAGCAGCGACTCCGCGACGCCCCGCGCGTTGAGGCACGCGACGAGGATCAGGAAGACGATGGCCGTCGGCACGGTCGGCACGTCGAGGAAGGTGCCGAGGTAGTCGCCGGCGAACGCGAGCGACAGGCCGGCCGCGCTGGTCACTCCGGCCGCGAGCATGGCGAAGCCGACCAGGAACGAGACGATCGGGCGCTTGAAGGCCCGCTGCGCGAACACCGCCGCGCCTCCCGCCTTCGGGTACTTGGTCACCAGCTCGGCATAGGAGCCTGCGGTCAGCAGCGCGAGGCCGAGCGCGAGCAGGAGGGGCATCCAGACGGCACCGCCGACCTCCGCCGAGAGCGTGCCCATGAGGGCGTAGATGCCCGCGCCGAGGACGTCGCCGAGGATGAAGAAGTAGAGCAGCGGGCCGGTGATGCGGCGGCGCAGGGAGGTGCCGCCGGCCTCTCCGGTCGCGGGGGCGTCGCTCTCGGTGGCCATATCGTCCTCTCGTCGCGCGCTCGGGAGCGAGCACGACGGGCCACGCCAGAGAGGAGGGGGCCGGGAGGTCGAGAAGGTTGACCGGGTGGGGCCGAGGGCGCTACACGCGCGGGGCGTCTGCGGAGCGGGCGCCTGCGGAGCGGGCGCCTGCGGGCCGGGCGCGTCCCCGGCCGGGCACCGCATGCCGCGCCCCGCGCCGGCCGTCAGCCGAGGACGACGTGCTCCCCGCCGCGCTGCTCGGCGATCTCCTCGCCGACCTCCTCCGCCTCCTGGCGCGACTCGTGGTGGCTCAGCGGGACCCGGGCGTGGGCGATGCGGTTGTGCCAGCCCTGCTCGTCGGAGTAGGTCTCGATGGGGAGGACGGTCGTGGTGCTCATGGTGCTCCTTCGTGGTGGTCCCTCCATGGCACCTCGCGCCCCCCGCCGCTCGGGAGAGGGTTGACGCGAGCCCGTGTCTCGAGCAGGACGGAGGCGTCTCGGCGGTCCAGCAGCGAGCGACGGCGCCGCGGCGTGTCAGGGCGAGACCATGCCGCCGTTCACGTTGAGGGTCTCGCCGGCGACGAAGCTCGACTCGGCGGACGCCAGGAACACGTAGGCCGGGGCCTGCTCGGCAGGCTGCGCGGCACGGCCCATCGGCGACTCGCTCGAGCCGAAGTCGGGCAGGCTCTCGGGGTCGACGCCGCCGCTCACCTGCAGGGCGGTCCACGTCGGGCCGGGCGCCACGACGTTCACGCGGATGCCCTTCGCGGCGAGCTGCTGCGCAAGGCCCTTCGAGAGGTTGTTGATCGCGCCCTTCGTCATCGCGTAGTCGAGGCGGTCGGGGGCGGGCTTGTGCGCCTCCGCCGACGCCGTGTTGATGATGGTGGCGCCCGCGGGCAGGTGCGGGAGGGCCGCGCGGATGATCCGGAACGGAGCGAAGACGTTGACCGCGAAGGTCGCCTCGAACTGCTCGTCGGTGATGTCGAGCAGGTCCTCCTTCCATATCTGCTTCCCGGCCACGTTGACCACCGCGTCGAGCCCGCCGAGGCCCTCGACCGCCTCCGCCACGAGCCGCGTGCAGTACTCGGCACTCGTGAGATCGCCGGGGATCGGCACGGCGGTGCGCCCCTCCGCGCGGATCAGCCCGATCACGTGCTGCGCGTCCTCCTCCTCGCTCGGGAGGTAGGCGAGGGCGACGTCGGCCCCCTCGCGGGCGAAGGCGATGGCCACGGCTGCGCCGATCCCGGAGTCGGCTCCCGTGATGAGCGCGCGGCGGCCCGCGAGCCTGCCGGTGCCGCGGTAGCTCTCCTCGCCGAGGTCGGGCACCGGAGTCATCCGCGACTGCAGCCCGGGCTCGGGCTGCTGCTGGACCGGCGGAGTCACGTCCGGGTACTGGGTGGCGGGGTTGGTGAACGTGTACTGGTCGGGCATGGCTCCTCCGTCCGCGGCACCCGGATCGGGCCGCTCCCCTCCATCCCAGGCGAGCCGCGCCTCCGGGGCCACCCCGTGCACGGGCGGGCGGCGCTGTGGTAGCCGGCGCCGCGGACCAGGAGCCGCCTCCGGTGAGGCCGCCCGTGCCGTGCCGTGCCGACCGCTGACGGTGCGTCTGGGCCTCGAGTGGCGGGACGTCAGCCGCACCAGGCAGGAGCAGGAGGTCGTCCGCCTCAGCAGCGGACCGGTGTCCTGTTGCGGACATGTCCACCCTCGGACACGGCCTGAGACCTACCTTTCGTTCATGATCGAATCCTCGAAGAAGTCCCGCCGGCGTGGACTGAAGAACGCCGGAATCGCCGTCGCCGTCGCCTTGGCGGTCGTCGCCGGCGGGAGCGCCGCGGCATCCGCTGCGACGACGACGTCGCCCGCCTACTACGGATGCCTGCAGCAGGGCCTCCTCTTCAAGGTCGGCACGACCTCGCCGACGTGCCCGAAGGGCGCCACCACGGCCAGCTGGAACCTGCAGGGACCGGTCGGCAAGACGGGGCCGGCGGGCGTTCCCGGAGCAGTGGGACAGGTCGGCAGGACCGGCGCCACGGGCGCGGTGGGCTCTACGGGTCCTGCCGGAGCAGTGGGGCCGATCGGTTCTCCGGGAGCGGACGGGGCGGACGGGGCGCCTGGTCCCGCCGGAGCGGACGGAGAGATCGGCGCGACGGGAGCGGACGGAGCCGCCGGCCTCCCCGGAGCAGACGGAGCCCCCGGCCTCCCCGGAGCAGACGGAGCCCCCGGGCTCCCCGGAGCAGACGGAGCCCCCGGGCCGATCGGAGAGATCGGAGCCACCGGAATGGACGGAGAGACCGGGCCCGCAGGGCCTCCCGGAGCGGATGGAGCGGCCGGACCCGCCGGACCCGCGGGCGGAGGCGCCACATACGCCACAGTCACCGCGACCAGGACTGGAATCTACGCGAACAACGTGCAGACACTCTCCGCCACCTGCACCGGCGCGACACCGAATGTCATCGGAGGCGGTTTCTCCTGGACCGAGGTCGACGGCAGCAGCCCCTACAAGTCGGAGGTCTCCACGAGCGCTCCGGTCGGATCCGGTACATGGACCGTCACCGGGTCCGCCTACGCCGTCAACGGCACGCTGACCCTCAGCGTCTACGCACTCTGCGCGTCGTGACCACGGTCTGAGGCGCGGACTCCGGGGCCGTCGAGAGGGGGCGGCCCGACCCTCGGACGCGGCCGCCCCTCGCGATGCGCCCGGCCGACGCCGCCGTGCGCTCGCCTGGGCTCGGACGGAGACGACCGCGGCCGGGCGGTCGGGCCTCGCTGAGGTGACGGCGAGGCGGGCGGAGTGCGGCTCGCCCGTGCGGAGCAGGAGGAGCGAGGAACCCGGCTCGCCCGTGCGGGGCGGGTGGAGCACGGAGCCGTAGGAGTGTGCAGCGGCAGAGTGGACGGACCAGCCGCTGACCCGGACGGAGGAGCCTTCGACAGGGCGGTCGAGCCGGTCCGGACCCGAGGAGAGCGCCGACGACGACGACCCCGCGCGCCGACGCCGCGCGGGCGTGCGAGGCTTGATGGTCGTCCCCCTCCCGCCCGCCCCCGACCTCAGGACACCGTGAACCCTCAGGACACCGCGAAAGCCCCCGCCTTCCCCTGGATCGGCCTGCTCACGCTCGCCGGCGCCGTCTTCGTCTCCGTGACGAGCGAGTTCCTCCCGACCGGGCTCATCCCCGACATGTCGCGCGACCTCGGGGTGAGCATCTCGCTCACCGGCCAGCTCGTCACGATCTTCGCCGCGACCGTCGTCGTCGCGACGACTCCGCTGACCCTGGTGACCCAGCGCTTCTCGCGCAAGAGCCTCCTCCTCGTGGCGCTGTGCACCATCGCGGTCGCCAACGTCCTCGCCGCGCTCGCCCCCACCTTCGGGCTGCTCATCGGCGCGCGCATCCTCGGCGGGCTCGCCCACGGCCTCTTCTGGGCGATCGTCGCCGCCTACTCCGCGCACCTCGTCGCTCCGGAGCAGCTCGGCCGCGCGACCGCGATCACGGCGGGCGGCGGATCCGCGGCCTTCGTCCTCGGCGTCCCCCTGGGCACGGCGCTCGGGCACGCGTTCGGCTGGCGGCCCACCTTCGCGATCCTCGGCGGCGTCGTGCTCGTGCTCGCGCTGATCGTGGTGAAGTTCCTGCCCGCGGTCGACCACCACATCCCGCTGCGGACCGGCGAGATCCGCCTGCCGGCGCGGAAGGACCGGACGCTCCCCCGCATCATCGGCGTCTGCGTCGTCATCCTGCTGGTGCTGATCGGCCAGAACACCCTCTCGACCTACATCACGCCCTGGCTCGAGAACGCCTCCTTCGCCCCCGACACGGTGCCGCTCGTGCTCTTCGCGTTCGGCGGCGCAGGGGCGGTCGGACTCGTCCTGGCCGGCTTCGCGACCGACCGGTTCCCCCGCTCGGGCTTCGTGGTCGCCGCGATCGCGGTCGTGCTGGCGCTCGCGGGCCTGGCCGTCGCCGCGGGCACCGGCGCCGCCACGGCCGTGGTCGTCGCCGCGGTGATCTGGAACATCGCGTTCGGCGGCATCCCGGCGATGCTGCAGACCCGGATGCTGCGCACCTCCTCCTTCCAGCTGCGGAGCCTCGCCGCGGCGCTCCAGACGACGGCGTTCAACATCGGCATCGGCGGCGGCGCGGTCGTCGGCGGACTGGCGATCGACGCGAGCGGGCTCGACGTGCTGCCGTGGGTCGCGATCGTCATCGTCGTAGTGGGGCTCGTCGTCAGCCTGATCGTCGACGCCCGGGCGACGGCGGCGGTGCGGGCGGAGGCGGTCCCTACTCGCTGATCGTGTCCACAACGGCCTCCAGCTTCGTGAACACGGCGGTGTTCCTGCGCTGTGAGCACGGCAGCCTTTCTCAGTCGTGGTCACGGCGGCCTCCTGCGTCCTGAACACGGCGCCGTTCCGCCGAGGCGAACACCGGGATGTCGTCCGCACGGACGACGCGGCGCCCCGGGGAGCAGGGGATACGGTCGAGGGATGAGAGACGGAACCCGATGAGCCCGAGCACCCCCGAGCCGCCGCTGACCCTCCCCTACTACGGGGCTCCGCCGATGGCGGCGCTCCGCCGCTTCTTCGGCAACTACCTCCGCTTCCGCGGGAGGGCGAGCCGGGCCGAGTACTGGTGGATCATCCTCCTCGGCAGCGTCCTCACCGCGCTCCTGCAGCTGGCTGACGGCGGCCCGTGGCGCCTCGACTTCACGCTGACCCCGTACCCGAGCGGCGCGCCGTTCCAGACCTTCTGGGTGTCGCTCGCCGCGGGCGCCATCGCGCTGGCGACGTTCCTCCCGTCGCTCTCGCTGATCTGGCGGCGACTGCACGACGTGAACCGCAGCGGGCTGTGGATCCTCGCGATCCTCGTGCCGATCGCCGGCTACGTGTTCCTGCTGATCCTGTTCGTGCTGCCGCCGCGGCCGGAGGGCGCGCGGTTCGACTGAGCGGCGGACGCGTCGGCGGTGGAGTGCCGGACCCGGCCGACGAGTCGGCAGTGCGGCTCGCCTGCCGCCCGCAGGACGACGCCCGTTCTCGCATCAACCGCAGGAACCGTGATGCGCCCGAGCCCCAGGGTCGTGTAACCGGCTTCCTTCTCACCGGTGACCCTGGACGTGCCGATCGCGAGACAGATCACTGACCAAGCGAGAGCGGCGAAGAACAGCACCAGCTGCACGAAAAGGGGCAGACGCGATCCCGGAGGAAGGACCGCGAACCCGACGAAGAGCCAGATACAGGCGATCGCCTGGGCGAGAGTTCCCCACCCGGTGCTGAGAACACGTGTAAGCGCAGACCAACCGGGCAGCACTTCCACCCTCTCCGGCACCAGCGCAGGTACCCTCTCCGCCCCCGACATCATGCGCCCTCCGTCGGCGGCGCCAGGGCGACAGCGCCAGCGGCGCGCGCATCAGCCCGCTGCACCGCCCGATAGACCGTCGACCGCGCGACCTTGAACTCCGCCGCGAACTCGGCGACGGTGCAGTTCCCGGCACGATGCTCTGCGACCAGATGCGCCTCGATCTTCGGCGACAGCTTCGGCTGACGGCCACGCAGACGCCCCTTGGCCTTCGCGACCTTCATCCCCTCACGAGTGCGGGCACGAATCAGATCCCCCTCGAACTCCGCGACCATCGCGAGCACGTTGAACAGCAGCCGGCCGATCGGATCCTCCGGATCGTGGACCAATCCCCCGATGCTGAGCTTCACCCCGCGGCGGGTCAGCTCATCAACGATGTCGCGAGGGTCTGTGATGGACCGCGCGAGCCGGTCGAGCTTCGTTACGAGCAGAGTCGATCCGGCGTTGCACGCAGCCAGCGCCTCTCGTAGCGCGGGACGCTCGCGGTTCCGGCCGGTCAGACCCAAGTCGGCGTAGATCTGATCGGATGGGACGCCGGCCGCCCGGAGCGCGTCCCGCTAAGCGGTCGCATCCTGCTTGTCGGTTGAGACGCGGGCGTATCCCACGAGCGACCGTGCGCTCAGTGTGTCAGTTGACGCCCCACCATCGGGCATCTCATCGGGCGGGTCTATTGCGACAAACAGCGCCGCGAGATTCCGGTCTCATGCGCGGCCATCCTGGGCGGTCGGATGACGACCCCTCATCGGACGCCGGACGCATCGACGCACTAGCCCTCCGAGGCTCGCGCCGCACTACCGTCGAATGCGCCCGCCCAAGGCACCCCTAATCCAGTAAGGGGGTGTCCTGCCCGCAGCACGGTGAGGGTGGCAGCCCGTTCGAGCCGGGCCGGGTCAGAGGAGCCTCGCGCTGCGGGCGCGAGGCTCCCGCTCGACGCGGAGAGCGATTCCCTATCGGTACGCATGTCCAAATCCTCGCGCATCGAACAGGGGCCGGAGAGGCTCCTCGACGCCGGAGCGGCTGTCCTCATCTACTCCGGAGGTGTCCGTTAGGGGGACTTGGGTTCAGCCGGTCGTTGCAATACCACCGTGAGTCGGAGTGTTGGCGATGGGATCGAAGTTGAAGCAGCGTGCCCGGGGTGGCGCGGTTCTGGGAGCTGCCGAGGGAAGGGTCGAGTCGGTCGGCGGCCCGTGATGCTGTCGGCGTGCCGGTGAAGAGCCGCTCAACGGAGCAATCAGCTGCTTTCCGTCCGTCGCCTCGCAGGGGGTGTCTGCTCGGATCTTATGCTTGATTCGTCACATTGTTTAGTGGTTCAGTATCGCGTCGACGTTTTCGGTCGTTCCGTATCCCACCATTCGATGAGGTTGGCGTGCAAGATTAGCGCGAAGGCTTCGACTGCAAGGTCGCCTCCGGTGGTCAGGGAATCGATTGCGGCAGGGTCCCACTGGTCGAGATTCACTACCTCGTCAGTGGAGGTGGGTGTAGCTCGAATGGTTGTGTCAACGCTCCATCCGTTTGAGCTGTGGGTTGCGGTAGCCGCGATGACGTCGTACGGGGTGGAGTAGTGGCGGCGCATCCACCCCACGACGTCGGCGAGGTCGCGGGTGTCGGTCAATCGTTCTCGATCGGGGTGTAGACGGGGCATCCGGTCCCGTAGGGCGGTTGGATGATGGGTGCGGCGGTGGTGCTGCTGGTAGATCGGGTGTTTATGGTGCTGTCGATTTTGTAGGCGTTGACGATGCCGATGGGGTTAGCGAGGGGATCGGAGCCGTTGTAGGCGTTATATCCGAAGAGAACGAAGTAGACGGGTGTGCAGTTTGCGTCGTAGAGCGTCTTAGAGCCTGAGCTCCCGGGTGCGTAGAGGCCGTAGCTGAGTGTCTGCTGAATATCGAAGTTGGTGTCCGCGTCAAAGTGGCCGCGAGCGATGATGTGATTCAGTCCGAACCGGGAATTTCCGCAACGCAGCGGCAAGTCCCCCTGGTCGTTGCTGTAGCTGCCGAGCGAGTGGTCGTACGTCTGTCCGTCGCAGGAATGAGTGTTCAGTCCTGGTACGTCAGCCTGAGCGGCAGGTGCGACAACCGTACCCAGGACGAGCGCAACGAACACCGTGGCGATTTTGCCAGCGGACCGATTTCGTGAGGTGTGCATGACTATTACGACCTTCATCCAAGTCCCCGCGCTCACCCCTTGTGAGCGGTCGTCGTGCACGTCTAGGCCTACTCCGCATAGCTCGGCAATACAACCCTGGGTGTTGCCGACACCCGGGCTTGGCAGCGGGACACGCATGCCCTTCGAAGATCATCAGTGGGACAGTGTTCGTGGCAGCGAGCTGCAAGTTGGCGTCTGCGGGAGGGCCGTTCCCCGCACCAGCCCGGCGCGCGGGATGCGCCGCGCGCGGGCGCGGGCGGCAGCGTTCCGCAGGACAGCCGCTCGCGGCCATCACTGCTACTGCAGCGACCAGCGCCAGTTCCGAGCGCAGTAGGAACATCCCGCGCTGATGTCCTCCGGCCCGAACGTCGGAGTAATGATCGACGGTGCGAGCTTCACCGCCACAGGCTTCGCGGGACGATACCGCTGCCCGCAGACGTCTAGGCGCCCGGCCAACCATCCCCATACGGAACGGATGCAGCGCCCGTTCCTTGGTCCGTGTCACGCCGGCGGTGCACCGCGCTTCGCGCGCGTGGTTAGGGGATGAACTCTTGGGACCAGTAATCGGCCCGCATCTTCAGGAGAGGTCCCTCGATGGCGGAACTGACCGTGATGGTGCGCGGGTCCCAAAGCGTTCCTGCGATGCGCGCTTGCGGCGTCGTTCCGAGCTCGCTCGACAGCTGCTCGGGAGTCATCGCGTCGGGCGGGCGCACCGAGAACTGCCGCCAGCATCCACCGGAGGCGCACTCGACGGTCTCGCTGACGAGCTCGCTTCCGGCCGGAAAGTCGATGGCCGAGGCCGCCGGCACGTCCCCCTCGGTCCGGAAGACGGCCAGACCGGCGTAGTACACGAAAGCGCAGAGGACGGCTGCAGCCGCGATCGTCGCTCCCGCGACGACGAGCGGGTGTCCGCGCTTTCGGGGCTCATCCATAAGTCCGGACCCTAGCAAGGCGCTGTAGCCCCTAGCTGGCCTCAGCGGAGGGAACCGCGACCACTCCATCCAGTCGCCCCAACCGCACGACCAAGGGAAGAGCGAGGACGTCGCTTACCCTGAGCCAGTGGGGACATTCTCGAAGGCGCGAAAAACGGTCGCGATCGCAGCATGCCTGATCGTCGTCACGGGATGCACGCCACAGCCTGAACCGCCGGCTCCGCCT
>NZ_PSWJ01000013.1:0-90614 GCF_002932775.1 Rathayibacter sp. AY1B8
GAGCTGGACGACCCGGGCGACACGATGCTGATGACGCGGCTCCTCGGCGAGCTCGTCGCCTCCGGGACCCCCCTCGCCGCGACCTCCCACCCCCCCCCCCCCGCCCGCCGCCACCGCCGCCCCCGCCCTCGACGCCGCCGCGATCATGGCCCGCTGCGACGAGCTCGCCGCGGTCTCCTCCAGCCGCGACGGCATCGAGCGGGTCTACCTCTCGCCCGAGCACGCCCGGGTGAACGCGATGGCCGCGCGCTGGATGACCGAGGCCGGCATGCGCACCTGGCAGGACGCGGCCGGCAACCAGTGCGGCCGCTACGAGGGCGCGACTCCGGGACTCCCGGCGCTCCTGCTCGGCTCCCACCTCGACACGGTCCCCGACGCGGGCCGCTACGACGGGATCCTCGGCGTGACGCTCGCGATCGCCGTGGTGTCGCGCCTGCACGGGGCGGGCCGGCGCCTGCCGTTCGCCGTCGAGGTCGTCGCGTTCGGCGACGAGGAGGGCACCCGCTTCGGCACGGCGCTCCTCGGCTCCCGCGCCCTCGCCGGCACCTGGGACGAGCACTGGTGGGAGCTCGAGGACGCCGACGGGACGACGCTCGTCGAGGCGTTCCACGAGTTCGGGCTGGACCCCTCGCGCATCCGCACCGCCGCGCGCGACGCGCAGGACGTTCTCGCTTATCTCGAGGCGCACATCGAGCAGGGCCCCTACCTGGAGGAGGCGGACCGCGCCCTCGCCGTGGTCTCCTCGATAGCGGGCGCCCGCCGCTTCGCACTCACCCTCACCGGCAAGGCCGGGCACGCGGGCGGAGTTCCGCTCGACCGCCGCCGCGACGCGCTCACCGGGGCGGCCGAGGCCGTGCTCGCGGTGGAGCGCATCGCGCGGGAGCAGGGCGTGATCGCCACGGTCGGCCGGCTCGAGACCTTCCCGGGCGCGGTCAACGTCATCCCCGGCCGGGTCGAGTTCAGCCTCGACCTCCGCGCCGAGACCGACGCCCAGCGCGACGCGGCGTGGGACGCCATCGAGCACGCGATGTCGGAGTCGGCGTCGCGCCGCCGTCTCGCGCTGACGGTGGAGGAGACCCATTCGGCCCCCGCGGTCGTCGCCTCCTCTCGGCTGCAGGACGTCGTGCGCGCGGGCATCCGCGCGACCGGGGACGCGGAGCCGATGGTGCTGTTCTCCAAGGCCGGCCACGACGCGATGGCGGTCGCCGACCTCGCCGAGTACGCGATGCTCTTCCTCCGCTGCGAGGGCGGCGTCAGCCACCACCCGGACGAGAACGTGACCGAGGCCGACGTCGCGACCGCGCTCGACGCGTTCGAGGCGGCCGTGCTGGCGCTCGCCGACGGGACGCCGACCGCGTGACCCCCGCCCCGGCCCCCTCGACGAGCATCGGTCACCGCATCGATGCCGGCTACGCCGCGCTGTCGCGGCAGGAGCAGCGGGCGGCCGACTTCATCCTCGACCACCTCGGCGACCTGGCCGTCTACACGGCGACCGAGCTCGCCCAGCACAGCGGAGTGTCCAAGGCCACGGTCTCGCGGCTGTTCCGCCGCCTGGGGTTCTCGAACTCGCAGGAGGTGCGCGAGCACGCCCGGGCGCTGCGGTCCTCCGGTGTGCCGGTCGGTCCCGCGCAGGGGCAGGGGGATCCGCTCGCCGCGCACCTCGAGAGCGAGCGGGCGAACCTGGCCCGGCTGGCCGCCGCGTTCGGCGACGGGCGGCTGGAGGAGGCGGTGCGGCTGATCGCGGGAGCGCGCGAGGTCGTCGTGATCGGACTGCGCAACAGCTACCCGGTGGCGCTGCACCTGCGCCAGCAGCTCGCGCAGGCGCGCGGACGCGTCCGGATCGCCCCGCAGCCCGGCCAGTCGCTCGGTGAGGAGCTCGAGGGGCTCGGAGCCGAGGACGTCGTGGTGCTGGTCGGCTTCCGCCGCCGCCCCGCCTCCTTCGCGGCCCTGATCGGGACGCTCGCCGCGCGCGAGGTGCCCGTGGTGCTCCTCGCGGATCCGCCCGCCCGGCGCTACGCGGAGCACGCGGCGGTCTGGCTGGAGTGCCCGGTCGACAGCGGCACGGCGCTGGACAGCTACGCGGCGGCGATGAGCGCGGTCGCGCTCGTGGCCTCCGGAGTGCTCGGGGCGTCGCCGAGGGAGTCGCGCGAGCGGATCGCCGGGATCAGCACGGCCTACGCGGAGCTCGCCGAGCTGGAGGACCGGCCGTGAGCGAGGCGGCGGAGCTGATCCGCGCGCACGCCAAGGACCCCGTCGGGCAGGCCGACCCGACTCCGGCCCTCGGCCGGGCCGAGCTGATCACCCCCACCTGCGGCGACCGGATCGAGCTGCGCGTCGACGGCGGCGCGGAGCAGGTGCGCCTCGCCTGGAGCGGGCGGGGGTGCGAGGTCTCGCGGGGATCCGCGTCGCTGCTCGCGGACGGTCTCGACGGGCTGCCGGCGTCGGACATGCGGGAGCGGATCGACGTGTTCCTCGCGGCGATGGCGCACCGGGAGGGTGCACTCGCAGGCGAGGAGCAGGCGCTGCTCGCGGTGGCGGGCAACCCCGTCCGCTCCGTCTGCGCGACGCTGGCCTGGCGGGCGCTGGCCGCCGCCCTCGACGACGCGGGCCTGGCGTGAACCGCTCAGTCCGGCCCGTCGCGGTCGGCTCCCGACCACAGATCGCCGCACTCCACCCCGCGCGCGCCCCTCGCGCGGAGCAGGTCGCGCGCGCCGGAGTCGCCGTGCACGCCCTCGAGGAGCTCCGGCCAGTGGTCCCGTCCCAGCAGCACTGGATGACCGGGCCGACCGCGGAAGACCGCGCGGGCGAGCACGTCCGGCGCGACCGGCGCCTCCGCGAGCAGCCGGGCCCCCACGCTCGGCGGCTCCTCGGGCAGGTCGACCAGGGCGACCAGCGCGGCGACGCCCTCGGCCGCGGCGAGACCCGCGCGGAGCGACGCCGAGAGGCCGCTCTCCCACTCCGCCGCGACGACCACGTCCGCGGACGGCGGCACCAGGAGGCGCGCCCGTCCGGCCTCCGCGCCCAGGACCACGAGCACCCGCTCGCAGCCCACCGCGCGGAGCCTCTCGACGGCCCGCTCCACCCAGGGAACTCCCGCCGCGTCGCACCGCAGCGCCTTCGGACCGCCCGCCCGGCGCCCCGCACCCGCCGCGAGCACCAGCCCGACGAGGTCCCGACTCCCGACCAGATCCATCCGACCATCGTGCCGCAGGCCGAGCCCCTGCTCCGCCGGACGAAGGAGACCGCATGACCGACACCCGATCCGAGACCGCCCGCGACGTGCTGCTCGCGTGCCTCGCCGTCCCCCGCTGGGCCGACGAGGTCGCCTCCGGCGCGCCCTACCCGTCGGCCGACGCGCTCGCCGACGCGGCCGAGCGGGCCGCGCGCACGCTCACCGAGGAGGAGGTGGAGGCGGCGCTGGCCGACCACCCCCGGATCGGCGAGCGGCACGCGGGCGCGGGTCGCTCCTCCGCGTTCTCGGCCGCGGAGCAGGCGGCGAGCCGCACGGGCGACGAGGAGCTGACCCGGCGGCTGCTGGCCGGCAACCGCGCCTACGAGGAGCGGTTCGGGCGCGTGTTCCTCCTCCGCGCGGCCGGCCGCGACCGGGCCGAGGTCGTCGCGGAGCTGGAGCGGAGGCTCGGGCTCGACGACGAGACGGAGGCCCGCATCGTCGCGGAGCAGCTGCGGGAGATCACGGTGCTGCGCGTCCGCGGCCTCGACGACGGGCGCCTCGTCCGGGCGGAGGCCGCACGATGAGCGGGCACGCCAGCCGCGTCACCACCCACGTGCTCGACGCCGTCCGCGGCCGCCCCGCACGCGGCGTCCCGGTGGCTCTCGACGCCCGTGTCGGCTCCGGCTGGGAGCGCCTCGCCGAGGCCCGCACCGACGACGACGGCCGCGTGGCGGCCTTCGGGCCGGAGCGCCTGGCCGCCGGGGTCCACCGGGTCGTCTTCGACACCGGCGCCTGGTTCGCCGCCTCGGGCACCGAGTCGTTCTACCCCGAGGTCGTCGTCGCCTTCCGCCTCGACGACGAGGAGGCGCACTTCCACATCCCGCTCCTGCTCAGTCCCTTCGCCTACTCGACCTACCGGGGCAGCTGATGCAGCTGCAGGACGTCCTCGACGCGCCGCAGCTGCGGCTGCGCGTGCTGGTCGCCGGCGACGGGGCGCTCGCCCGGCCGGTCGACGGCATCTTCACGACCGACCTCTCCGATCCGCGCCGCTACATCTCGCGCGACCAGCTGGTGCTGACAGGTCTGGTCTGGCGTCGGGACGCCCAGGACAGCGCGGCCTTCGTCGCCGCGGTCGCGGACTCGGGTGCCAGCGCTCTGCTCGCCGGCGAGGGGCTGCTGGGCTTCGTGCCGGACGACCTCGTCGTCGCCTGCCGCGAGCACGACGTCCCGCTGATCGCCGTGCCGGCCGATGTGTCGTTCGGCGCGATCACGGCGCACCTGTCGAACGCCCTCGCCGGCGACCGCGTGGCCCGGCTGACGGCCGCCCTCGCCCGCCAGCGGGAGCTGCTGACCGAGGTCTACCGGGGGCAGCAGCTCGACGAGCTCGTCACGCGCACCTCGCGCGAGCTCGGACTCCCCGTGTCGGTGCTGACCGCGACCGGCCGGACCGCGGCCTCCGCCTCGCCCCTGGGGCTGGGGGAGATCGAGCGGGTCGTGCACGCGGCGCTCACGGCCCGGCGCAGCCCGGTCGTGGTCGCGGACGCCCGCGGCGGCGCCCTGTCGGTCCTCACCGTCGCAGGCGCGGGCGAGCACCGCGCCACCTCCTGGCTGGTCGTCGTCGGGGGCGACTGGAACGACTGGCCCGCCGCAGTACTCGACGCCGTGACCGAGCTCGCCGGAGTCGTGGGGGTCTACCGGCTGCAGCGGGAGGCGGCGCTCTCGGCCGACTCCGCTCTCGCCGACCGCCTGCTCGAGCTCGTGGAGGAGGACAGCGAGCAGCCCGAGGCCGCGGTGTACCTGCGGCAGCTCGGACTCGGCGGCGCCGGGCGGTGCGCCGTGGTCGCCGCCGAGTTCGAGGGCGACGCGCCCCCGGACCTGGCGCGCCGTGTCCTGGTCGACGCCGCCGCGCACCTGGGCCGCGCCGTGGTCGGACGCGACGCCGAGGGCTGCGCGGTGGCGGTGCTGCCCACCGAGGCGACCGATGCGATCCCCACCGGCGCGGATCCGCTCGCCGTCGTCACCTCGGCGCTGCGACGAGCGGGAGCCGCGTGGCCGGGCGCCGTGCTGCGCGTCGGGACGAGCGCCGCGACTCCGCTGCCCGCGCTCGGCGGCGCCCTCCGCTCGGCACGCTACGGGATGCTGCTGCCGGGCTCTCCGGGCGACGACGCTCCGGTGCGGGTCAGCGACTCCGGGGAGGTCACCTCCGCCGTGCAGCTGCTGAGCGCGGTCCCCGACCACCTGCGCTCAGTGTTCGTCGAGCTGGTGCTCGGGCGGCTCGTCGAGCACGACGCGCGCTACGGCTCGCAGCTGGTCGCCACGCTCGCGGCGTTCCTCGACTGCGGCGGCTCGTGGGTGCGCACGGCGGAGCAGACGCACCTGCACCTGAACACGGTGCGGTACCGCATCGCGAGGGTGGAGGAGCTGACGCAGCGCGACCTGTCGGACACCGCGGACCGCGCCGACCTGTTCCTGGCGCTGCGCCTGCGCTGACGGCCGGGTGCGCGCGGTCCGCACCGCGCTTCCCGGGCCGGCCCCGTCACTCCGGAGCCACGATCCGCCTGCCCCGGACGTGCACCGCGGCGATCGCCGGCTCGCGCAGGGTCATCAGCAGGGCGAAGAGCAGCTGGGCCGTCGCCTCCTCCTCTTCGTCCGCGCGGATCCCGTGGGCGAGGACGTCGGCGAGCGGCTCCCACCGGTCGGGCTCGATGCGGAGGAAGTCCGCGTCCTTCCCGGGGTCGAGGCTGCCGAACCGCTCCTCCTGGTCGAGCGCCCGCGCGCCGGCGAGCGTCGCCGTGAACAGGAGCTCGGCCGGATGCAGGGCGACGGCCGCGTCGCCGGGCTCCGAGAGGTGCACCTTGAAGGCGTCGTTCGCCACTCGCGCCAGCAGCCACTCGTCGCCCGCGCCCACGTCCGAACCGAGGGCGACGGTGACCCCCGAGGCGACGGTCCGGCGCCAGGGCATGGTGCCGGAGCCGAGGAACTGCTGCGAGGTCGGGCAGTGGGCGATCGAGGTGCCGGTCTCCTCCATCCGGTGCAGCTCCGCGTCCTGGCAGTGCACGGCGTGGGCGAGGATCGTGCGCGGCCCGAGGAGGGAGGAGCCTCCGCGCGCGGAGCCGGGGAGGAAGAGCCCGTCGTAGGTGTCGAGGTAGCTGCGGGTGCCGTACGCGCCGAGCACGGCGGCGATCTCGCCGTCGCCGGGCCGGTCGTTCTCGTTGAGGTGGCTGTGCACGTAGACGCCGCGTCCGCGGACGTCGTCGTAGAGGTCGCCGAGCGCTCCGAGGGTCCGGGGAGTGACGGACAGCGAGAACCGCGGGACGAGCGCGACCTGCAGGAGCGGGTCCCTCCCGTGCCAGCGGTCGATCTCCTCCGACGCGAGCGTCAGCGCCTCCTCCTCGGAGGTGATCAGGGGAGCCGCCGAGGCCGGGCCCGTGGTCTGGATGCCGCGCCCCGACACGATCCGCAGCCCCGCCTCGCGGCTGCGCTCGAAGAGGGCGTCCTGCGCGGCCGGGAACGCGGAGCCGAAGACCATCGCGGCGGTCGTGCCCGCGGCCACCCGCCGCCGGGTGAAGGCGCGCGCGACGACGTCGGCGAACTCCGGGTCGGCGAGCCGCGCCTCCGCGGGGAACACCGTCCGGTCGAGCCACTCGAGCAGCTGGCCGCCGCCGAAGCCGTCGGTCGAGAACGTCTGGGGGAAGTGCACGTGCGCGTCGACGAAGCCGGGCAGCAGGATCGACGCGGCGTCGCCGGAGACCGGCAGGAGCGCGAAGCGGTCCGGCAGCTCGCGGTACGGACCGACCCAGGCGATCGTGCCGTCCTCGTCCACGGCGAGAGCGCCGTCCGGGATCGACACCAGCGACTCCCGCGCGGTCGTGAGCGTCGCACCCCCGGCGACGTGCAGCACGTGCCCCCGGTGGACGCCCCCGGCGCCGGTCACACCAGGCCCGTGTAGGCGGTCCAGGCGGATCCCGCGGGCGGCGCGTCGTCGCGGGTGACGCTCGCCTGGATCAGCCCGTAGGGGCGGTCGGCGGCGTGGAAGACCTCGTTGTCGTTCTCGACGCCGAAGGGCGACAGGTCGTAGACGAAGTGGTGCTTGTTCGGCGCGGAGAGACGGATCTCGACGATCTGCGGGTACTCCTCCAGGACCGCCTTCCCCATCTCGAAGAGCGTCTGCTGGAGGGCGAGGGAGTGCACGGTCGCGAAGCGGCTCGTCATGAGCGCCTTGACGCCCGCGTAGACCGCCTCCCAGTCCATCGCCGCGATCTCGTCCTCGCTCAGGGCGAAGCGCCACTTCGCGACCAGCGAGGTCGCCATCACCCGGTCGTTCGTCGGCTGCAGGACCGTGTACGGGTCGGTGAGGAAGCCGTGGAACTCGCTCCCCGTGGACTTCAGGATCGTGAGGTCCTTGAAGCCGCCGGTGATCCAGATCCGCCGCTCGTCGCCCGAGCCCTCGACCGTGACCGACGCGATCCGCGTCTCCTGGCCCTTCCGGACCCAGGTGTGGTCGTGCTCGCGCCCGTCCACCAGCACGCGCTCCCAGGCGAACTCCTCGATCTCGATGCGGGCGCCGTGGACGGGCTCGTAGCCGTCGACGAAGTGGCGGGCCAGCTCGAGGCCGTAGGGCTCGATCGAGCGCAGGCCCTTCTCCTTGGCGAAGGCGTACGCCGTCTGCTTCTGCGTGTCCGTGGGCAGGACGGCCGACTGGTCGCCCTCTCGGTGCGCGGCCTCGAAGTCGCCGCGGAGGGCCGTGGAGACGTTGACGTCGTGGATCTCGTGCCGCGGGGTCTCGCGGTAGATCCGCACGACGCGGTTCTCGGCCTTCCCGTACTGGTGGTCCCCGAGGATGATCGACATGTCCGCTCCTGTCCGTTCCGTTCGGCCGGGCCCGGTCACGCGGTGGTGCCCGTCCTGCTCGCGGCTCCTGCGAGCCCGTCTGCCAGCCTCGCGCCTGGCGGGGGCTCCGCGCACCGGCGGAGCATCCCGAGGAGCCGCCGCCGGGACTCCGAGTCTTGTGCGATCCGCCCGCTCCGCGGCTCCGACCCGCCTCCGTTCACACGCTCGAAACCTGCCGATGACACGGCGGCGGTCGGCGTGAGCCGTGGAGCTCCCCGAGGTGTCGTCGTGGAGGCGGGGCATCGGCGGATCGAGGTCAGGGGCGGGTGAGGAGGCGCCCGGCGGGCGGGACCGTCTCGGCGGTGACGCGGCGGCCGCCCACCCAGGTGGCGGCGACGGCGCCGCGGAGGACGCGGCCTTCGTAGGCCGAGACGGGGTTCCGGTGCGAGAGGGCGTCGACGTCCACGCGCCACTGCGCCTCCGGGTCGAACGCGACCAGGTCGGCGTCGGACCCCGCGTGCAGCAGGCCCTTCTGGCCGAGCCCGGCGAACGCGGCGGTCGCCGTGGACATCCAGGCGACGACCTGCTCGAGCGGGATGCCCCGCTCGCGGGCCCCGGTCCAGACTGCGCGGAAGCTCAGCTCGAGTCCCGAGATCCCGCCCCAGGCGACGCCGAAATCGCCGCCGGCGGGGAGCTTCAGCTCGGCGGTGGCGGGGGAGTGGTCCGAGGCGATGATGTCGATCGTCCCGTCGAGCAGCCCCTTCCAGAGCTGCTCGCGATTGCGCTCGTCGCGGATCGGCGGGCAGCACTTGAACTGCGTGCCGCCGTCGGGGATCGAGCCGGCGTCGAAGGTGAGGTAGTGCGGGCAGGTCTCGGCGGAGATCGGCAGCCCCTCGGCCTTCGCCTCGCGCAGGAGCGGCAGCGCGTCGGCGGAGGAGAGGTGCAGGATGTGCGCGCGGCAGCCGGTCTCGCGGACGGCCTCGATCACGTGCAGGATCGCGCTGCGCTCGGAGGCGGGCGGGCGGGAGTCGACGAACGCGCCGTAGGAGGCGCCGGGCTCCAGCGCGCTCGCCTCCAGTTCGGCCGGGTCCTCGGCGTGCACGATCAGCAGTCCGTCGAAGGCGGCGATCTCGCGCATCGCCTCAACGAGCTGCTCCCGGCTCAGGTGCGGGAACTCGTCCACGCCGCTCGGCGAGAGGAAGCACTTGAAGCCGAAGACGCCCGCGTCGTGGAGCTCGCGCAGCGTGCCGAGGTTCGAGGGGATCGCCCCGCCCCAGAAGCCGACGTCCACCTGCGCCTGCGGCCCGGCGGCCGCGCGCTTGGCCTCGAGCCCCGCCACCGTGGTGGTCGGCGGGATCGAGTTCAGCGGCATGTCGATGATCGTGGTGACGCCCCCGGCGGCGGCCGCGCGGGTGGCGGAGGCGAAGCCCTCCCACTCCGTGCGGCCCGGCTCGTTGACGTGCACGTGGGTGTCGACGATCCCCGGGATCAGGACCTGGCCCTCGGGGAGGACGATCTCCTCCGTGGTCCGCCAGGGGGCGTCCCGCTCGCCGACCGCGACGATCAGGCCCTCGGCGATCGCGATGCTGGCCGGACGCCGGCCGTTCTCGGTCAGCACGTCGGAGGCGCGGATCACGAGGTCGAGGAAGGGAGCGTCGTCAGGCATGGATCGACCCTATACTCGGCATGTTTCCTGCGTGTGAGCGCCCGTCGGCGGCTCCGCCCGGCCTCCCCGCAGCCCCGGCGCCGTCGCCTCCCGTCCGAGAAGAGGAGGCCGTCGTGCTCGACATCGCCGACCCCCTGCTCGAGCGCGTCGAGGCGGGCGGGAGCGTCGCGGTCGTCACGGTCACGCACGTCTTCGGCTCGGCTCCCCGCGCTCTCGGGTCCTCGATGGCGGTGGACGCGGAGGGGCGCGCGATCGGCTCGATCTCCGGCGGCTGCGTCGAGGCGCAGGCGTACGCGCTGGCCCAGGAGGTGCTCGGCACCTCGGGCAGCGCGTCCGAGCACTTCGGCTTCGACGACGAGGCGGCCTTCGCCGCGGGCCTGTCCTGCGGGGGGCAGCTGCGCGTGTTCGGCCAGGTCGTCGACTCCGGCTCCACCGCGGTCCTCGCCGAGCTGCGCGCCGCCCGCGCCGGCCGCTCGGCCGCGCTGGCGATCGTCGTCGGCGGCCCGGAGGAGCTGATCGGCCTCGTCCTCACCGGAGCGACGCGCCTCCAGGACGTCGTCGGCCCGCACCTGGACGAGGACACCGCCCGCCGCATCCTCGCCGAGCGCGAGGCGCGCCTGGCCTCCGGCCGCTCGGCCACGGTCGACACCGCCTGCCGGAGCGCCGAGCTCGAGATCGCCTACATCGTGCACGCCGAGCGGCCGCGCCTGCTGATCTACGGCGCCGTCGACTTCTCCGCCGCGCTCTGCTCCGCCGGATCCCTGCTCGGCTACCGCGTGACCGTCTGCGACGCGCGTCCGGTGTTCGCGACCGCCGAGCGCTTCCCCGGCGCCGACGAGGTCGTGGTCGAGTGGCCGTCCGACCACCTCGCCCGCGCCGAGGTCGACTCGCGCACCGTGATCGCGGTGCTCACGCACGACGAGAAGTTCGACATCCCGCTGCTCGAGACCGCGCTCGCGCTCCCGGTCGTCTACGTCGGCGCGATGGGATCGCGGCGCACCCACGAGCGGCGGCTGCGGCTGCTGCGCGAGGCGGGAGTGACGGAGGAGGCGCTCGCCCGCCTGCACTCGCCGATCGGCCTGGACATCGGCGCGTCGACGCCGGAGGAGACGGCCGTGTCGATCCTCGCGGAGGTCCTCGCCGCGCGCACGGGGACGTCCGGGGAGCCGCTCGCGGGGCGCTCGGGCCCGATCCACGCGGCGCGCTGAGCCGCACGTCCTCCCTTGACGGCGCGCCGTCGTGATCGCGCCGGCCTGCTCGCACTCCGGCGGGAAACGGCCGCGAAACACCGCGCTGCCATGCTCGGGGCATGCAGCGCCACGTCCTCACCGGAGCCCACGTCGCCACCGTCGACGCGCACGGGACCGAGCACCCCGTCGGCCACGTCGTCGTCGACGACTCCCGCATCGTCGCCGTCGGAGCCGGCGACCCTCCGGCGTGGGCCCTCGACGGACGGTCCCCGACGGGCCTGCCGGCGCAGGAGGCGATCGCGCTCACGCGGGTCGACGGCCGCGGCCGCCTGCTCACTCCCGGGCTCGTCAACACGCACCACCACCTCTACCAGTGGCTCACCCGCGGCTGGGCGCAGGACTCGATCCTCTTCGACTGGCTCGTCGCGCTCTACCCCGCCTGGTCCCGCATCGACGCCGACCTGACCCGCTCCGCCGCCCTCGGCGCGATGGGCGTCCTCGCCCGGTCCGGCTGCAGCACCGTCGCCGACCACCACTACGTCTTCCCGCGGGGCTCCGGCGACATCGTCGGCGGCATCGTCGACGCGGCCGGCACCCTCGGCCTCCGGCTGCACGCGACCCGCGGGTCGATGGACCTCGGCGAGTCCCGGGGCGGCCTCCCGCCGGACTTCGCCGTCGAGACCACGGCGGCCGCGCTCCAGGCCAGTGGAGAGGCGGTCCAGCGGTACCACGACGCCTCCGCCGACGCGATGGTGCGGGTCGCGATCGCCCCGTGCTCGCCCTTCTCGGTGACCACCGACCTGCTGCGCGAGTCGGCCGTCCTCGCCCGTCAGCTCGGGGTCCGGCTGCACACCCACGGCTCCGAGACCGTGGAGGAGGACGCCTACACGCGGGAGGCGTTCGGCCTCTCGCCCACCGACCACCTGGAGTCGCTCGGCTGGCTCGGCGATGACGTCTGGATGGCGCACTGCGTCCACCTCGACGCCGACGCGATCGCGAAGTTCGCGGCCTCGGGCACCGGAGTCGCGCACTGCCCGTCCTCGAACGGCCGGCTCGCGGCGGGTATCGCGCCGATCCCGCAGCTGCTGGCTGCGGGAGCCCCGGTCGGCCTCGGCGTGGACGGCGCGGCGTCGAACGAGTCCGGTCAGCTCGGCTCCGAGATCCGCGCCGCGGTGCTGATGAACCGCCTGCGCGCCGGCGCCGACCGGATGAGCGCCCGGCAGGCGCTCTCGGTCGCCACCATCGGCGGGGCCCGGGTGCTCGGCCGGCAGGACGAGATCGGCTCGATCGAGGTCGGCAAGCTCGCCGACCTCGCGCTCTGGCGGATCGACGGGATCGAGCACGCGGGCATCGCGGACCCGGTCGCGGCCCTCGCGCTCGGAGCGCAGCCCCCGCTGAGCCTGCTCCTGGTGCAGGGTCGCCCGACGGTGCGGGAGGGACGGCTGGTGAACGCGGACGAGGACGGGATCGCCCGCGAGGTCGCCCGGGCGAGCACGGAGCTGGCGTCGCGCGTCTGAGCTGCGGCAGCCGATCGGCGCTCAGCCCGTCGTCGTTCAACCGGGCGGCGCCTCCGCCTCGACGGACGCGACCGGGGCGGCGTCCGGGTGCAGGAGCCGCCAGATCCGGTCGCGGGAGAGCGGCAGCTCGGTCGGCCGCACGCCGATCGCGTCGCGGACGGCGTTGGCGAGTGCGGGGGCGACCGGGTTGTAGGGCGCCTCGCTCATCGACTTCGCGCCGAACGGCCCGAGCTCGTCGGCGGTGTCCGCGAAGAGCACCTCGGTCTCGGGCACGTCCGCCATCTGCGGGATGTGGTAGTTCCGGAGGATCGCCGTGGTCACGGTGCCCTCGCCGTCGAGGATCACCTCCTCGTACAGCGCCGAGCCGATCGCCTGCGCCACTCCGCCCTCGACCTGCCCGCGGCACTGCGCCGGGTTGATCACGAAGCCGGCGTCGGCCGCCTGGACCGACTGCAGGATCCGCACCTCGCCCGTCGGCTCGTGCACCGCGACGCGGAAGCCCTGGACGTTGAACGCGAGCGAGCGCTGAGCGCCGTCCTCGCTCCCGGTCGCGGTGACCGGTCCGCCGGCCGCGCGGACCAGATCGGCGAACGCGACCCGGGTGCCGTCCGGAGCGAGCAGGCCCTCGTCGTCGGGCTCGAAGGTCTCGTCGTGCCCGGTCAGCCGCTTGGCGAGCGCCTGCAGCTCGGCGAGGAGGCGCGTCGCGGCCGAGTGGACGGCCTTGCCCGCGACCACCGTGCCGGCGCTGCCGAACGCTCCGGTGTCGTAGCGGGCCGCGTCCGTGTCGGACTGGCGGATCCGCACCCGGTCGGCCGAGGCGCGGAAGGCGCTCGCGACCAGCTGCGTGTGCACGGTGGTCGTCCCGTTGCCGAACTCGGCCGTGCCGACGCCGATGGTCAGCACTCCCTCGGCGTCGACGGTGACGGTCGCCTCCGAGAAGTGGCCCCGCGGTGGGATGGTGGCGATCATCGCCAGTGCCGTGCCCTGCCCTGTCCGCCACCCCGGTCCGTCGGGGGCGGGGGAGCCGCCGCCGCCGGCCAGTGCCGCCTCGGTGAGGTCGAGGCACTGGTCGAGCCCGTAGGAGGCGAAGCCGATGTCGTCGCCCTCGACGTGCGTGACCACCAGCGGCTCGCCCGGGCGCACCGCATTGATCCGCCGCAGCTCGAACGGGTCGATCCCGAGCTCGCGGGCGAGATCGTCCATCGCCGACTCGATGCCGAAGATCACCTGCCCGAGGCCGTAGCCGCGGAACGCCCCCGAGGGGAGGTTGTTCGTGTAGACGGCCTGCGCGTCGACGCGCTTGCTGGGCGCGCTGTAGACGGCGACCGACTCCGAGGTGCCGTGGAACATCACGCCGGGTCCGTGGTTGCCGTAGGCGCCGGTGTCCGAGAGCACGTCCACGGCGAGGGCGGTCAGCCGTCCGTCGCGTCGGGCGCCGAGCGTGACGCCGACCCGCATCGGGTGTCGGCAGGGGGCCATCGTGAACTCGTCGCTCCGGGTGAACTCGAACTGCACGGGCCGGCCGGTGGCGAGCACGGCGAGGGCGACGACGTCCTCCGTCAGGATCTCCTGCTTGCCGCCGAAGCCGCCGCCCACCCGTGCCGTGAAGACGCGGACGGTCGACGGATCGCGGTCGAACAGGCGCGCGATCTCGTCGCGCACGAGGAAGGGCACCTGCGTCGAGGTCCGCAGCACCAGCTCTCCGCCCTCGAGCCAGCCGATGGTGCCGTGGGTCTCGAGCGCCGTGTGCGCGACCCGGGAGGTCGAGTACCGGCCCTCGACGACCACGTCGGCCTCCGCGAGTCCGGCGGCCACGTCCCCGTACTCTCCGTGGAGCTCCGCGACGACGTTCGCCTCCGGCCGGGCGATGCGCGAGGCGATCGGATCCTTGTCGGCGTGCAGGAGCGGCGCGCCGGGGGAGCGCGCCTCCTCCGGGTCGAAGACGGCGGGCAGCACCTCGTAGTCGACTTCGACGGCGCGGCAGGCCGCCTCCGCCTCGGCCACCGACTCCGCGACCACCACGGCCACGCGCTGCCCGCGGAACCGGACGACGGTGTCGAGCATGCGGGTGTCGTCCGGGTCGTCGAGCCGGGACTCGTGGCGGGCGGTGGAGTAGAGGACGTCCGGGACGTCCTCGGCGGTGAGGACCGCGACGACGCCCCGCATCGCGCGGGCGGCGGTCGTATCGATCGAGCGGATGCGCGCGTGGGCGTGCGGGCTCTGGACGACCTTCAGGTGCAGCAGGCCGGGGACGGCGACGTCGAGGGTGAACGGCTCGCGGCCCTGGACGATCCGCCGGCCGGCGGGCGCGCCGAGCGAGCGGCCGACCCGGGACTCCTCGGCCGACGGGCGACCGGTGCGGCGGACGGGGGTGAGACCCGACGGCGGGGCCGCGTGCCGTCCGCGGACCGGGGCCTCCGTGCGATCCGCTCCGGACGGCTCGGCCGCGTGCGCGCCGTGCCCGGACGCGCAGGCGCCCGTCACGGCCTCGCGGATGGGGCGGTAGCCCGTGCACCGGCAGAGGTTGCCCTTCATCAGCCGCGGCACGTCCTCGGCGCGGACTCCGTCGAGCGCCGTGGCCGTGACCACCATGCCGGCCGTGCAGAAGCCGCACTGGAACGCGCCGGCCTCGACGAACGCCTCCTGCACCGCGCTCGGCTCCTCGGGCGTGCCGAGGCCGGCCGCTGTCGTCACCTCGCGCCCCTCGACGCGGTGGGCGGGGTAGAGGCAGGAGTGGAACGGCGTCCCGTCGACGAGGACGGAGCAGGCGCCGCAGTCACCGGCGTCGCACCCCTTCTTCACCTCGAAGTGCTCGTGGTCGCGGAGGAGGGTGCGCAGCACCTGGCCGGGGCGGGGGGAGGCGTCGACCGGCTCCCCGTTGACGGTGAACCTCATCGGGCGCCTCCGGCCAGCTCGGTGCGGATCTCCTCGGCGAGCACGCGGACAACGGCGTGGCGCCAGTCGGCGGCTCCGTGCGGGTCGGTGAACCAGGTCGCGACGCCGTCGACGGCCGCGGCGAGCTCGGCCGAGGAGGGAACGGCGGCGAAGCGGAGCCGCTCCGGCCGGACGGTCGCCGCGGTGATCGTGAGCACGAACGCGCCGTCGGTGTCGAGGCGGCCGATGACGACGGCGCCGGAGCGTCCGAGAGGGGAGAGCGCCGTCTTGCGGAACGCGGTGCGCGCCCGGAGGGAGGAGAGCGGGAACTCGATCGAGCGGATGACGTCGTCCTGGGCCAGGGAAGTGGTCATGTTGCCGGTCACGAGCTCGGCGACCGGCACGGCGACGTCCGAGCCGTCGGCCCGCCAGACGAGGGCGGTGGCGTCGAGCGCGGCGGCGAGGCTGATCATCGGTCCTGCGGGCAGGGCGTTGGCGATGTTGCCGCCGACAGTGGCGACGTTCCAGATCTTGAAGGAGCCCAGCAGGGCCGTGCAGCACTGGAAGAAGAGCGGATGGGCGGTGTCGCCCGCGTCGGGCATCGCGGCGAGCTCGCTGAGCGTGCAGGTCGCTGCAATCGAGAGCCCGGCGTCCGTGCGCACGATCGGCTCCCACGCGAATCCCTGCAGGTCGAGGAGCTCGTCGAGGTGGTCGTGGGGGAGGGAGAACACCCAGGAGCCGCCTCCGATGACCGCTGAGCGCGGCCCGCGGCCCGCCAGCTCGGAGCGCTCGCGCACCACCCGGACGCGCTGGATCGTGTTCAGGTCCATGCCGCGCCTCCGTCCCGCGCCCGTCGGGCGTCTCCCCCCAGTGAACCCCACCCGTGTGACGCCCGTGTTTCCCCACCCCGTCCTGCCGCGGCTCCGCTCCCCGCTCTGCGAAACGTGACCACCCTCTCCGGCCGACCGCGCCGAGCCCGGCGGGGACGGGCTCGAAGGAAGATCAGCCCAAGCTCGCGACCCACTCCGAGCTGCCGTCGACGAAGGACTGCTCCTTCCAGATCGGCACCGACGCCTTGATGTCGTCGACCAGTGCCGCGCAGGCTTCGAAGGCCGCTGCGCGGTGGGCCGAGGCCACGGCGCAGGCGAGGGCGAGGTCGCCGACCACGAGGTCGCCGACCCGGTGCACGGCGGCGATCCGGACGTCGGGCCAGCGCTCGGCGATGCGGCGGGCGGAGGCGAGGAGTGCGGCGGGGGCGTCCGGGTGCGCCTCGTAGGACAGCCGGAGCACGCCGCGGCCCTCGTCGTGGTCGCGGACGACGCCCGCGAAGGTCACGACGGCGCCGTGCGTCGGGGAGTCGACCGCCTGCTCGCACTCGTCGACGGTGATGGCCTCGGCCGCGAGCCGGGCGAGGGCGACCGGCTCAGCGGGCATGGTCGCCGCCTCCGAGCTGATCGAGGAGGTGCCCGATCACCGGGTCGAGCACGTCGATCCCGTCGCGGACGCCGCCGGGGGAGCCGGGGAGGTTCACTACGACGGTGCGGCCGCTGACGCCGGCGAGCCCGCGGCTGAGCACGGCGGTCGGGACGTGGGCGGCGCCCTTGGCGCGCACCGCCTCGGCGAGGCCGGGCAGGGGCCTCTCCAGGAGGGGGGCGGTCTGCTCCGGGGTGACGTCGCTCGGGGCGACGCCCGTCCCGCCGGTGGTCACGACCACGTCGACTCCGCTGCCGATCGCGTCGGCGATCGCCTCGCCCACCGCGTCGCCGTCGGCCACGACGACCACCCGGGACTCCCAGCCGCGGGTGGTGAACCAGGCCTCCAGCGCCGGTCCCGTCCGGTCCTCGTACACGCCGGAGGCGGCACGGGTGGAGGCGACGACCGCCACCGCCCGCCGCGTCACGGGGTTCCTCCGCTCGTCCACGAGCCGCTCCTCCCGCCCGCCTTCGCGAGCACACGGATACCGGTGATCGCGGCACCGCGATCAACCGCCTTGATCATGTCGTAGACCGTGAGGGCGGCCACGCTGACCGCGGTCAGCGCCTCCATCTCGACGCCGGTGCGCCCGGTCGTGCGCACGCGCGCCTCGATCCGGACGCGGCCGTCCTGCGGCTCGAGGTCCACGTCGACGCCGTCCAGCGCCAGCGGGTGGCAGAGCGGGATGAGGGTCGAGGTCGCCTTCGCGCCGAGGATCCCGGCGATCCGCGCCACGCCGAGCGCTTCGCCCTTGGGCAGCTCGCCCTGCTCGAGGAGCCGCACCACCTCGGGCGAGGTCTCGACGTAGCCCTCGGCGACGGCGGTGCGCGCCGTGACCTCCTTCGCGCTCACATCGACCATGTGCACGGCTCCGTCGCCGCGCACATGGGTGAGCCGATCGCTCTCAGTCATCGATCCTCCAGATCTCGACCGTGTCGCCGGTCGCTGCGTGGTCCGTCCCGACGGGGACGTGGATGAGCACGGTGGAGCGGGCGTAGGACGCCAGCAGGTGCGAGCCGGGCCCGCCCACCGGGTGCACGAGGCCCTCGTCGTCGAGGACTCCGCGGCGGATCTGGTGCAGGTGCGCGGGCGAGTCGAGCGCCGTGCCGAGGCGCGCACGGAGCCGCGGCCGCTCGGCGGGCGTCCGTCCCGCGAGCGAGCGCAGCACGGGCCGGAGGAACACCTCGAACGAGACCAGGGCGCTCACCGGGTTCCCGGGAAGCGAGACGACCGGCAGGTGCAGCCCCTCGGCCACGCGCACGAGACCGAGGCCCTGCGGGCCGCCCGGCTGCATCTCGACGTGGCCGAACTCCGAGCCCGCCGGGCCGAGCGCGTCGCGGACGACCTCGTACGCGCCCGCGCTGACACCGCCGACCGTGATCACCAGGTCGGCCGCGCCCGCGTGCTCCTCGAGCAGCGCCAGGAGGTCCTCGGCCCGATCGCTCGTGCAGGCGACGACGACGGGCAGCGCGCCCGCCTCGCGGACGGCCTCGGCCAGCAGGGCGCCGTTCGCGTCGTGGATCTGCGCCTCCTCGAGGACGGCGCCTGCGGGACGGATCTCGTTGCCGGTGGGGACGACGAGCACCCGGAGTCGCGGCAGCACCTCCGCCTCGGTCAGCCCGAGGGAGGCGAGGAGTCCGTAGTGGGCCGCGCGGAGGACCGTGCCGGCCGGGAGGGCGAGCTCGCCGCGGCGGGCGTCGCTGCCCCGGGCTCGGACGAAGGTCGCCGGCACCACCGGGTGCGCGAAGGCGACGCTGCCCGCCGCGGGGAAGCGCGGAGGATCGACGCGCTCGACCGGGACGACGGCGTCGGCCCCCTCCGGCAGCGGCGAGCCGGTCATGATCGGTGTCGCCGTGCCGGGCTCGTGCCGCGGCGCCCGGTCGCCCGCGGGGATCGGCGCCGAGACGGGCAGGGCGACGGGATGCTCCGGCGCCGCCGCGTCGAGGTCGGCCGCCCGCACCGCGAAGCCGTCCATCTGCGAGTTGTCGAAGCGCGGCAGGTCGAGCGGGGAGTCGACGGAGCGGGCGAGGACCCGCCGGTCGTACGCGCCCGGATCGGCGGCGACGGCGGCCGGCTCCAGGCTCAGGGTCTCGCGGGCACCCCGCGTGGCCAGCGGCGCGAGCAGCGCCCGCACCCGGGCGGCGTGCAGGTCGATCGAGGTCATCGTGTCCTCTCGCGAGCGGCGGAGCCCGACCGGCGGCGGGACCGAGTCCATCTTGCCGGGTCGCGCCCGGTTCCGCGGCGTAGTGTGAGCGGATGAGCACAGCACTGGGGATCCCGGGCTTCCGGCCCCGACAGCGCAGCGCGGTCCTCCCGGCCGACCGCCCCGCCACCCCGCTCCTCCTGGACACCTACGGGCGCGTCGCGGACGATCTGCGGATCTCGCTGACGGACAAGTGCAATCTGCGCTGCACCTATTGCATGCCGGCGGAGGGCCTGCCGTTCCAGCCGCCCGCGTCCCTGCTCAGCCGCGAGGAGATCCTCCGCCTCGCGCGCATCGCCGTGGAGCAGTTCGGCGTCCGCCAGATCCGCTTCACCGGCGGCGAGCCGCTCCTGCGCAAGGACCTCGTCGACATCATCCGCGACGTCGCCTCCCTCGACCCGCGCCCCGAGATCTCGCTCACCACGAACGCGATCGGCCTGTCGGGTCGGGCGGCGGCGCTCGCCGACGCCGGCCTGAACCGCGTCAACGTCTCGCTCGACTCGATCTGCGCCGAGACCTTCGCGAAGGTCACCCGTCGCCCGTTCCTCGACCGCGTGCTCGCGGGCATCGACGCGCTCGGTCCCGCCGGCCTGGACCAGACCAAGATCAACGCAGTGCTCCTGCCCGGGATCAACGACCACGAGGCCCCGGAGCTGCTCGCCTGGGCCCTCGCGGGAGGCCACCAGCTCCGCTTCATCGAGCAGATGGCGCTCGACGCCGACCACGGCTGGGACCGCGCGACCATGATCACCGCCGCGGACATCCGGGCGCTGCTCTCGGAGCGCTTCTCGCTCAGCCCGCACGCGGCCCCCCGCGACGGCGCCCCCGCCGAGCTCTTCGACGTCCGCGAGGCCGGGGGGTCCGAGGTGCTCGGCCAGGTGGGGATCATCGCGTCCGTCACCGAGAACTTCTGCGACGACTGCCGCCGCACCCGGCTTACCGCCGAGGGAGGTGTCCGCAGCTGCCTCTTCTCGAACGAGGAGACGGACCTGCTCGGCCCGATGCGCGCGGGCGCGGACGACCACGAGGTCGCCCAGCTCTGGCGCGGGGCGATGTGGGCCAAGCCCGCGGGACACGAGATGAACCGGGCGGGCTTCGTGCAGCCCGAGCGCACGATGAGCGCGATCGGCGGATGAGCATGCGGGTCCGCTACTTCGCGGCGGCCAAGGCCGCCCTCGGCCGTGGTTCCGACGAGCTCGACGAGGTGCCCGACCTGGGCGCTCTCGAGGAGAGACTCGTCGCCTCCGCGCCCTCGGCCGCCGACGTGCTCGCACGGTGCACCTACCTGGTCGACGGCGTGTCGACCGCGAACAGGGCCACGCCGCTGCGTCCCGATGCCGCGGTCGACGTCCTGCCGCCGTTCGCCGGCGGCTGACCCCGAAGAGCCCTCCGTGACGAGCCGTCCTCGACCGGACCGGTGCGTCCGCTCCGCGCGGTCCGCAGCAGGTGCGTCCGCGCTTCTGGAGGACGCTGCATCCCGAGGACGGACTGGTCCTGTCCCGCCGCACAGGGACCCGCGGGACGCCTCCCTCGGACCCGCGTGCGGCGGGGCAGGACCGGATCAGCGGCCGATCCCGTGCGTCACGGGCACAGGACGTTGGTCATCGTGTCGAGCACGTTGCGGTTCTGCACGTCGAGGAATCCGAACGCCGAGGAGACTCCGGTGGCGACCAGCACGCCGCTGACGAAGGCCCGGCCGTCCCGGGTCACGTAGGCGTCCGGCGCGAAGATGGTGGCGTCGGAGGGCACACCGGAGGCGACGCGGATCTGCGGCTGCGTCCTGTCCGCGAACGCGCCGTACCGGACGAGAGCGCCGTTCTGGATCACGTCCACGACGTCACGGTTCTGTCGATCGCGGTAGGCGTCGGCACTGGTCACCCCGGTAGCGACCAGGATGCTGCTGTTGAAGAGGCGCCCGTCCGGCGTCAGGTGGTACGAGGGCGCCAAGGCGGTCGATCCTGCCGGAACGTTCCTGGCGTAGACCTGGTTCTTCGTGGAGGAGATGTAGCGGACTAGCTCCGAGCCGACGATCACGTCGATGACGTCGTTGTTGCTCTGGTCGCGGAAGGAGTCCGCGCTCGTCACTCCGGTGGTCACGAGGGCTCCGCCGGCGCGCCGCAGCTCGCCGTTCGGTGTGACGTAGAAGGCGGGCGCATGGACCGTCGATCCGGCCGGCACGCCGCTCCCGATGGCCTTCGGCGCGGCCTCTCCGGTGACGAAGCGGTAGAAGACGCCGTCGACGACGAAGTCGGCGACGTCGCGGTTCTGCTCGTCGCGGAAGCCCTGGACGCTGGTGACGCCGCGCGCGATCCGCCCCCCGCCGTGATAGAGCTCGCCCGACTCCGTCAGGTAGTACCGGGGTCCGACGGTCTTGGCTCCCGAGGGCACGTTGCCGTTCGACTCCGTCGTCGTCCGTCCGCCGTCGGTGACGTACCGGACGGCGGTCCCCGTGGTCGCGGTGGTGCTCGCGGTCGCCGTCGCGCCCGCGGCGCCGGAGACGGCGGAGAGGGTGATGCCGTTCTGCGCCACGTTCCCGGCCGTGACCGGGATGCTCACGCGTCCGTCCGCGCCGGTCGTCGCCCTGACGGTCTGCGCGCCGCCGCTGGTCAGGCCGGCGGGGAGAGTGATGGCGACCGTGTCGCCGGCAGCGGGAGCGCCGTTGGTCGTGGCGAGGACGGAGACCGTTCTCGTGGTGCAGGCGGGGAAGGAGTACGCCGGGGCGTCGAAGGCGAGGGTGAGGCCGGTGGACGCGGCGGCCGCGGGGGTCGCGACCGCCGCGGCGACGACGGGGACGGACCAGGCCGCACCCGACATGATCGTCCGCCGGGCGAGCCCCCCGCGGGTCGAGTCGATCCGCGGTGGGAGGGAGCGCGAGTGCGCTGCCGTCGGGTCCAGGGCGTTGGTGTCCGTCATGGTGTTCCTTTTCTTTCTTTCGTGCGAGGGGTGGTGGACGCGCCGATCCTGCCGAACGTCCGGCCTCCGGTCGACGCGGAACGGGCCGCGACGAGGTTCCATGCCCGACCGTGGACGTTCCGTCGCGCCGCCGGACCGGGGGAGCCGCTCAGGCCGCCTCCTCGCCGGGAGCCCGTCCGGCGCGGGGGGCGCGGCGGCCCACGTCAGCTCGCGTCGTCGATCCGGCGGAGGGTCCGCTGCATGTGGATCCGCGAGCTGAAGCCGGCCGACCGCGCCACGCGGTCCAGGTCCGTCGCCGCCCGCGGGCCGAGCTCGTCGAGGAGGCGCTGCGCCTCGAAGGCCCGCGCGCGCTCGATCCGCTGACGAGGGGTGGTGCCGGCGGCCGAGAACGCCCGGTGCAGGTGGCTGACCGACACGCCGAGGCTCTCCGCAAGCGTCTCCACCGTGAAGGAGCGGTCGCGGTAGTGCCGCTCGATCAGGCGCGTGCCGTTCGCATACACGGCGGCGGGGGACCGGTCCTCCCGGTCGGAGGAGGGCAGCAGCGCCGAGAAGGCCGAGGCCAGGAGGTGCTCGCTCGCGATCTCGAAGTGCTCGAAGGCCGCGTCCGAGGGCTCGACGCCGAAACTGAGGACGGTGTTCGCCGCACCGGTGAGTGCGCGCCAGTAGGCCTCGGGGAGGGCGAGGACCCGGTCCGTGAGCGAGGCGAACTCGCTCGCGCGGAGCACCGAGGGGCGCAGCTGCCACTCGAAGCGCGCCCACGGACTGAGCGCCGCCGCGTACTGCACCGTCGAGGCGCGGGTCACGAGAGCGCTGCCGGCCGGGAGCCGGTGGTCGCGGCCCCGGGCGGAGAGGCGGCCGGTCCCGTCGAGGCTGAAGAGCACGCGGAGCCTTCCGGGATGGGGGAGGACCTCGAACTCCCCGGTCTGCAGCCAGGCGCGGCTGAGGCTGAGGCGCGGCGAGACGATCGCGTCGCAGACGGCACCTCGCGGCAGGGGGCGCCGCGGAATCCAGCCGAGCCGACGCAGCCGCCTCTCGGCGGGACTCCAGACCCCGGGCATCACGCCTCCGCGCCGGGGTCGGGCGGGTCGGGAGGATCGAGCAGCGCCGCCTGCCGCGCGGAGTGCGGTGAAGGCGTCGGCATGGGTGCTCTCCTCGGAACGGTGGCCGCGAGCACGCCACCGCCGATCAGCTTCGGACACTGCTCCGCCCTGATCCGCGGAGAAGGACGGATCCTCTCCGCTGCGAGCACCGAACATCCCGGGTCGCCGATCGGCAGGGCGCTGGGTGCGCCTCACCCCTCCCGTTCCACGGCGCACGCGGCCGCGGGGCGGGTCACCGCTCCCGCCACGACGCCATCCCGCCGTCGAGCGAGTCGGACGCCACGCCCGCCGCCGCCGCGCGCTCCGCCGCGAGACGCGACCGGACCCCGGAGGCGCAGTGCAGCACGAGCGGACCGGCCGGCAGAGCGGCGGGGTCGAAGCGCGACATCGGCATCCGCACGGCACCGGGCACCGCGACGGACCGGTCCTCGTCGTCCTCGCGGAGGTCGACGACGGTCGGGGGCATCGGCCCGGCCAGCCGCTCCCGCAGCTCGGCCGCCGTGATCGAGCCCGCCGCGGCCCGCCGCTCCGGGACCGGCGGCACCCGCCGCTCGAGAGGGAGCTCGGCCCAGGAGGAGTCGAGAGCGTCGTGCACGAGGACGCGACCGAACAGCGGCTCGCCCGCCCCGGTCACGAGCTTGACGACCTCGGCCGCCATGGCCGAGCCGATCAGCGCGCAGAGCGCGCCCAGCACGCCCACCGTCGAGCAGCTGTCGCCCGCGTCCTCGGCCTCGGGGTGCAGCGCGCGCAGGGTCACCCCTCCGCCCGGGGCGCCGGCCCAGAAGGTCGAGAGCTGCCCGTCGAAGCCGAGTGCCGATCCCCACACGTGCGGGATCCCGGCGCGCGTCGTCGCGTCCGAGGCGAGGTAGCGCGCGCCGAAGGTGTCGAAGCCGTCGACCACGACGTCCCAGCCCGCCACCAGGGCGTCGACGTTGGCCGAGGTCAGCGACACCGGGAAGGCCCGGGCGTCGATGCCGGGGGAGAGCCGCCGCGCGGTCGCCGCCGCCGACTCCGCCTTCGACCGGCCCACCGAGGAGTCGTCGTGCGCCGTCTGCCGCGCCAGGTTCGAGAGCTCGACGACGTCGCCGTCCACGATGCCGAGCCGCCCGATCCCGGCCGCGGCGAGCGCCGTGATCACCGGCGAGCCGATGCCACCCGCGCCGAGGATCAGCACGCGCGCGTTCCGGAGGCGCCGCTGTCCGACCTCCCCGAGGGGCGCCAGGCGGATCTGCCGGGCGAACCGCTCGCGCTCGGCGGCGGTCAGCGGCGGTCCGGGCTCGACGAGCGGGGTCATGGGAGCTCCTTCCTCCCCTGGCCCTCGTGGGCGACGGGGGTGAAGCCGACGGCCTCGTTCACGGCGAGCATCGGTCGGTTCTCCTCGGCGTTCCAGGTGTAGACGGCCCGGCAGTCCGGGGCGGTCCCCACCGCATCGCCGATCGCGGTCAGGGCGAGGAAGTCGCTCCAGCCGTCGGCGCCCACGGCCTCGGGGATCGCGAGCTCGCGGATCCGGAGCGCCGGGTCGGAGGTGCGGTTCACCACCCCAGTGTGCACGTCCCGGCGCCCGCGGCGGCCTCCTGCGCCTGTTCCGGTGCGGGATCGCGGCGGTCCGTCGGCCGGTCGGGGCTCCGCCTCCCGGCCCGGCCGCGGCCGTCGGCTACCGTGGAGGCGTTGTGGACGGGAGCGAGGCGGCCGGGTGTACCTGAAGAGCCTGACCCTCAAGGGGTTCAAGTCCTTCGCTCAGCCGACCACGTTCGCCTTCGAGCCGGGGGTCACCTGCGTCGTCGGCCCCAACGGCTCGGGCAAGAGCAACGTCGTCGACGCGCTCGCCTGGGTGATGGGGGAGCAGGGGGCGAAGACGCTCCGCGGCGGCAAGATGGAGGACGTCATCTTCGCGGGCACCTCCACCCGCGGACCCCTCGGCCGCGCCGAGGTCGCGCTCACCATCGACAACTCGGACGGCGCCCTGCCGATCGAGTACACCGAGGTGACGATCACCCGGACCCTCTTCCGCAACGGCGGCAGCGAGTACGCGATCAACGGACGCGGCTGCCGGCTGCTCGACGTGCAGGAGCTGCTGAGCGACTCCGGTCTCGGGCGCGAGATGCACGTCATCGTGGGGCAGGGACAGCTCGACGCCGTGCTGCACGCGACCCCCGAGGAGCGGCGCGGGTTCATCGAGGAGGCCGCCGGGATCCTCAAGCACCGACGCCGCAAGGAGAAGACGCTCCGCAAGCTCGAGGCGATGCAGGCGAACCTGACCCGCCTCTCCGACCTTGCGGGCGAGATCCGGCGCCAGCTCAAGCCCCTCGGGCGCCAGGCCGAGGTCGCACGGCAGGCTCAGACGATCGCCGCCGTGGTGCGCGACGCCCGGGCGCGCCTGCTCGCCGACGACGTGGTCGAGCTCCGGACCGCTCTGGACGGCTTCGCCCGCACCGAGAGCGAGCGGCACAGCGAGCGGGTGGTCCTGCAGCAGCGGCTCGAGCAGGCGACGCTCCGGCGAGCGCGGATCGAGGCGGAGGTGGTCGGCGACGCGGTCGACGACGCCCGGCGCACCTCGTTCGAGCTGGAGTCGGTGCAGGAGCGGCTGCGCAACCTCTCGGCCCTCGCCGGGCAGCGGCTCGCGATGCTCGAGCTCGAGTCCGAGCAGCCGCAGATCCAGCCGCGCGTGACGCCGGCGCAGGTGGAGGAGGCGCGGGTCGAGCTGGAGCGCCTGCGGCAGGCCGTCCTCGACGCGGAGTCGGCGTGGGTCCAGGCGCAGGGCACGACCGTCGCCGCCCGCTCCGCCCTCGACGCGGTCGACGAGGAGATCGCCGCGCAGGCGGCCCTCGTCTCGCGCTACGACCTCGAACTCTCCACCCTCTCGGGGCAGGCCGACACCGCCGCCTCCCGTCTCGCGTCCGTCCGGGGCGAGGTCCTGCGCGCGCAGAACACCCTCGACGCGGCCGACCGGCGGAAGGAGGCGGCGCGGCGGGCGCTCGACGCTCTGGAGGCCGAGCTGGACGACGCGGGCCGCGGCCCCGACGGCGGCCTCGACGAGGGCTACGAGCTCGCCCAGTCCGCGGTCTCGGCCGCCGAGGGCGGGATCGAGCGGCTGCGCGAGGAGCTGCACGCCCTGGAGCGCGAGCGCGAGGCGCTGGCCGCCCGCACGGGTGCCCTGTCGCTGGCCCTCGACGTCTCGGACGGCTCGGCCGAGCTGATCGCCGCCCGGATCGAGGGGGTGCGCGGCCGGGTCGCCGAGCGGATCCAGGTGCGGCCGGGCTCCGAGGCCGCGATCGCCGCCGCCCTCGGCGCGGTCGCCGACGCCGTGCTGGTCGAGTCGACCGCCCGGGCCGACGCGGCTCTGGACGCCGCGCTGGAGCGCGACCTCGGACGCGTCGAGCTGCTGGTCGCCGACGCCGCCCGGCCGCACGTCGCTCTCACCGTTCCCGAGGGGGCGGAACGCGCGGGCGACCTCGTCACGGCGCCGGCCGGGGTCCTCTCGCTCCTCGAGCGTTTCCTCGTGGTCGAGGACCTCGCCGCGGCGCGGCGCCTGAGGGAGCGCATCGACCCGGGCACCGTCCTGGTCACCCGCGACGGCGCGACCGTCTCCGACGCCGTGCAGAGCGCCGGCTCCGGCGGGCAGCGCAGCCGGATCGAGCTCGTCTCCGAGCGCGACTCGGCCGCCGCCCGGCTGGAGGAGGTCGAGGGCGGGATCGACCGGCTCCGCTTCGAGCTCGCCGAGCAGACCGGTGCGCTCCGCGGCGCGAAGGAGCAGGCCGCGAGCGCGCTCTCGGCCCTCCGCGAGCACGACGCCGCCCGTGCCGCCCACACCGAGCGGCTCGGCGGCGTGCGCGCCCAGCTCGAGGCGGCCACCGCCGAGCACGGCCGGGGCTCGAGGGCGCTGGCCGTCGCCTCGGACCGGGTCGGCGACGCCGAGCGCGCGGCCCAGGAGGCGAGGTCGGCGCTCGACGCCGCGCGCGCCCGGCCTCGGCCGGTGCTCGACGCGAGCGCCCGCGACGGTCTGCAGCGCGACGTCGACACCGCACGCGAGCGCGAGATCGAGGCGCGGCTCGGCGTCGAGACCGACAAGGAGCGGGTGCGGGCGGAGCAGTCCCGCGGGGAGGCGCTGGCCCGCCAGCTGGCCGCCGACCGCGCCGCCGCCGACGAGGCCGCGCGCCGCGCCGTGATCCGCCGTCGCCAGCGCGACGCCGCGGCCGAGGTGACCGCCGCGCTCCCCGCCGTCCTCGCCTCCGTCGACCGCTCCGTCCAGCAGGCCCGGGCCGAGCTCGTCGCGGCCGAGGCGGCGCGCTCGCAGCAGAACGCCGAGCTGCAGGGGCTCCGCCGCGAGGAGGGGAGCGTGCGCGACCGGCTCCAGTCCGTCACCGAGAGCGTCCACGGCCTCGAGCTGCAGATCTACGAGAAGAGGCTGCAGCTCACCGGTCTGCTCGAGCGCGCCGCGTCCGAGCTCGGGCTCGCCGAGGACGTGCTGGTGGAGGAGTACGGTCCCGGAGTCGGCGTCCCCGACGAGACGGACGAGGAGCAGGAGCCGCGGCCCTACGTCCGCGAGGAGCAGCGCCGCCGCCTCGAGAAGGCCGAGAAGCAGCTCGGGCAGCTGGGCCGCGTCAATCCGCTCGCGCTGGAGGAGTTCGCCGCGCTGGAGCAGCGGCACGCGTTCCTGACCGAGCAGCTGGCCGACCTCACCGGGACCCGGCGCGACCTGCTCACCATCATCGAGGAGCTCGACGAGACGATGCAGACCGTGTTCGCCTCCGCGTTCGACGACACGCAGGCGGCGTTCGCGGACGTGTTCCCCGTCCTCTTCCCCGGCGGCACCGGCAGCATCCGGCTGACCGACCCGGAGAACCTGCTCACCACCGGCATCGAGGTCGCGGTGCGGCCGGCCGGCAAGAAGATCGAGCGGCTGTCGCTCCTCTCCGGAGGGGAGCGCTCGCTCGCGGCCGTGGCGTTCATGGTCGCCATCTTCAAGTCGCGGCCGAGCCCCTTCTACATCATGGACGAGGTGGAGGCCGCCCTCGACGACGCGAATCTCGGCCGACTGCTCAGCATCTTCGAGGACCTGCGCACCTCGAGCCAGCTGATCGTCATCACCCACCAGAAGCGGACCATGGAGATCGCGGACGCCCTCTACGGCGTGTCGATGCGGCAGGACGGCGTCTCGGCCGTCGTCGGCCAGCGCGTCGCCGCGCCCCCGGCCTGAACCCGCCTCCCCGACCGCTCGGAGGCGCGCCCGCCGGTAGCCTGGACCCATGGCAGAACGCACCTCCTGGTCGCTCGGCCGCGCACTGCGCGGCCTGTTCGAGAAGCGCACGATCGACGACCAGACCTGGGACGACCTCGAGACGGCGCTGATCACCGCCGACTTCGGCCCCGACATCACCGAGGAGATCGTCGACGACCTCCGCGCCAAGGTGGCCCGATACTCCACCACCGACCCGCGCGACCTCCAGCGGATGCTCCGCGAGTCCCTCGAGGAGCGCCTGTCGAAGTACGACACCACCCTCAAGCTCAGCGAGCGCCCCGCCGTGATCCTCGTGGTCGGCGTGAACGGCGTCGGCAAGACCACGACCATCGGCAAGTTCGCCAAGTTCCTCCGCAACTACGGCCGGAGCGTCGTGGTCGGCGCGGCCGACACCTTCCGCGCCGCGGCGGTCGACCAGCTCGCCACCTGGGCGCAGCGCGCCGACGCCCAGATCGTCCGCCCGCAGCAGGAGCGCCAGGATCCGGCGTCCGTCGCCTTCCAGACCGTGCAGTTCGCGAAGGACACCGGCGTCGAGATGGTCATCATCGACACGGCCGGCCGCCTGCACACCAAGGGCGGGCTGATGGACGAGCTCACGAAGATCAAGCGCGTCATCGAGAAGCAGGCCCCGATCTCCGAGATCCTGCTCGTGCTCGACGCGACGACCGGTCAGAACGGGCTGAGCCAGGCCGAGGCGTTCATCGAGCACGCGGGCGTCACCGGCCTGGTCATCACCAAGCTCGACGGCTCAGCGAAGGGCGGCTTCGTCCTCGCGGTCCAGGAGCGCACCGGCATCCCGATCAAGCTCGTCGGCCAGGGCGAGGGCATCGGCGACCTCACCGGCTTCACCCCCCACGTCTTCGCCCAGCAGCTCGTCAGCTGAGCGGCCCCGCCCGGGACGACGCGCCGGCGCCGTCCCGGTGGCGGGCTACACGGCCTGCGAGAAGCCCAGTGCCGCGTCGGCGAGGTGGCGCAGGTGCTCCGGGACCGGCAGCCCCTTCGACTCCATCGAGCGCGCCCAGAGCCGGCCGGCCCGGTAGGAGGAGCGGACCAGGGGCCCCGCGAGGACGCCGAGGAAGCCGATGTCCTCGGCCTCTTCCTTGATCGCCACGAACTCCTCCGGGTGCACCCAGCGGTCCACCGGCAGATGCCGCGGCGTCGGGCGGAGGTACTGCGTGATGGTCACGATGTCGGTGCCGGCGTCGTAGAGGTCCTGCAGCGCCTGCGAGATCTCCTCCCGCTCCTCGCCCATGCCGAGGATGAGGTTCGACTTCGTGATCAGCCCCGCCTCCCGGCCCTGGGTGAGCACGTCGAGCGAGCGCTCGTAGCGGAAGGCCGGCCGGATGCGCTTGAAGATCCGCGGCACTGTCTCGACGTTGTGGGCGAACACCTCCGGCTCCGCGTCGAACACCCGCTGCAGGTGCTCGGCGCGGCCGGTGAAGTCCGGGACCAGGATCTCGACCCCCGTGCCCGGAGCCTGGGCGTGGATCTGGCGGATGGTCTCGGCGTAGAGCCAGGAGCCCTCGTCGGGCAGGTCGTCGCGGGCGACTCCGGTGACGGTCGCGTAGCGGAGGTTCATCCGCGCCACGGACTCGCCGACGCGCCGGGGCTCGTCCGCGTCGTAGTCCGCGGGCTTCCCGGTGTCGATCTGGCAGAAGTCGCAGCGGCGGGTGCACTGGGCGCCCCCGATGAGGAAGGTCGCCTCTCGGTCCTCCCAGCACTCGAAGATGTTGGGGCAGCCCGCCTCCTGGCAGACGGTGTGCAGCTCCTCGCTCTTCACCAGCGACTGCAGCTGCCGGTACTCCGGGCCCATCGAGGCCTTCGTTCGGATCCACTCGGGCTTGCGCTCGATCGGCGTCTCGGCGTTGCGGATCTCCAGCCGCAGCAGCTTGCGGCCGCCGGCCTCGGCGCTCACGCGGCGACCTCCTCGATGCGGGCGGAGAAGGCGGGGGCCGCCTCCGAGAAGCGCGCCGCCACCCGCGCCCGCACCGCCTCCATGGGCGGAGCTTCGCCGCGCTCGCGCTCGAGCGTGGTCACTCCGGCGTCGGCGATGCCGCAGGCGACGATGCGGGCGTAGGGCTCGAGGCTGTTCGAGACGTTGAGGGCGAATCCGTGCATCGTCACGCCCGAGGCGACGCGGATGCCGATCGCGGCGATCTTGTCGGCGCCGCCGTCCCTCGGGATCCACACTCCCGAGCGCCCGTCGACGCGCCGCCCTTGCACGCCCAGGTCGTCGAGAGCGGCGATCAGCACGCCCTCCAGCGAGCGGACGTAGGCGACCACGTCGACGGGCTCGCCGAGCCGCACGATCGGGTAGCCGACGAGCTGCCCCGGGCCGTGCCAGGTGATCCGCCCTCCGCGGTCGACGTCGACCACGGGCGAGCCGTCGACCGGGCGCTCGTGCGCCTCGGTGCGCTTGCCTGCGGTGTAGACGGAGGAGTGCTCGCAGAGCACGAGGGTGTCCGGCCTCGAGCCCGCCACCACCTCGGCGTGCAGGCGGCGCTGCAGCTCCCAGCCGTCGGCGTAGTCCAGGGGTTCCGCGGAGTCGCCCGCCACCAGTGTCTCGATCACCGGGCCACCCTAGCCCTGTTCTTGGACCCGGACCAGTTAATCCGCTCCGCGGTGATCGCGCCGATCGCGAGCCGATCGGCGGCCCCGCCCGCCGACCCTCCGGGCCTCAGGTAGAATTCCGGGCATCATGGCTACTTTCGGCACCCTCTCCGATCGACTCGTCGAGACCTTCAAGAACCTCCGGACGAAGGGCAAGCTCTCCGCGTCGGACGTCGACGGCACCGTCCGCGAGATCCGGCGGGCCCTCCTCGACGCCGACGTCGCGCTGGAGGTCGTGAAGGAGTTCACCGGCAAGGTGCGCGAGCGCGCCCTCGGCGACGAGGTCAACAAGGCGCTCAACCCGGCCCAGCAGGTCGTCCAGATCGTCAACGAGGAGCTCGTCGCGATCCTCGGCGGGCAGTCGCGCCGGCTCGAGTTCGCCAAGCGCCCGCCGACCGTCATCATGCTCGCCGGCCTCCAGGGCGCGGGCAAGACGACCCTCGCGGGCAAGCTCGGCAAGTACCTCGGCAAGGACGGCCACACCCCGCTGCTCGTCGCGGCCGACCTCCAGCGCCCCAACGCCGTGCAGCAGCTGCAGGTCGTCGGCGAGCAGGCCGGAGTCGCGGTCTACGCGCCGGAGCCGGGCAACGGCGTCGGCAACCCGGTCATGGTCGCTCAGAACGCGATCCGCTTCGCGACCGACAAGCAGTACGACACGGTCATCATCGACACGGCCGGACGCCTCGGCGTCGACGCCGACATGATGAAGCAGGCCGCCGACATCCGCCGCGTCACGAACCCCGACGAGGTCCTGTTCGTCATCGACGCGATGATCGGCCAGGACGCGGTCGCGACCGCCAAGGCCTTCCAGGAGGGAGTCGACTTCACCGGCGTCGTCCTCTCCAAGCTCGACGGCGACGCCCGCGGAGGCGCGGCGCTCTCGGTCGCCTCGCTCACCGGCCGCCCGATCCTCTTCGCCTCCACGGGCGAGTCGCTCGACGACTTCGAGCAGTTCCACCCCGACCGCATGGCGAGCCGCATCCTCGACCTCGGCGACGTGCTGACCCTCATCGAGCAGGCCCAGTCCGCGTTCGACGAGGACGAGGCGCGCAAGATCGCCGAGAAGATCATGGGGGACACGTTCACCCTCGACGACTTCCTCGGCCAGATGCAGCAGCTGCGCAACATGGGCTCGATCAAGAAGATGATCGGCATGCTGCCCGGCGCGAAGGGCATGCGAGAGCAGCTCGACCAGTTCGACGAGCGCGAGATCGTGCGCACCGAGGCGATCATCCAGTCTATGACGAAGGCGGAGCGGGTCAACCCGAAGCTGCTCAACGGCTCGCGGCGCCTGCGCATCGCCCGCGGCTCCGGCATGACGGTCACGGACGTCAACCAGCTCGTCCAGCGCTTCGAGCAGGCCGCCAAGATGATGAAGACGGTCGCCAAGGGCGGCATGCCCTCGGTCCCCGGGATGGGCCCCGTGCCGGGCGCCGGCTACCAGGGCCGCCCGAAGCCGCAGAAGAAGAAGAGCAGCAAGTCCGGCAACCCCGCCAAGCGCGCGGCCGAGAACGCGGCGATCACCTCCGGGCCCCGCGCGGGCGACGCGGGCGGCTCCGGCTTCGGCCTGGGGGGCGGCGCCGGCAAGGGCGCCCAGCCCACGCCGGAGGAGCTCGAGCAGCTGCAGAAGCTCCTCGGGCGATGAGGCGGGTCGCGGCCGGACGCGCGGGCGGGATCCTCGTCCTCGCGGCCGTGCTCGGGCTCACCGGCTGCGCCGAGGGCTCCGGGGTCGACGCGATGTCGGCGCCCTCCCCGGAGGACCTGGTCGGCCGCTGGGTGACGGGCGTGTCCTACGACGCGCCCGACGTGCCGTTCCTCCTGATCGCGGAGGACGGGTCCTGGACGGGCTCGGACGGATGCAACGGCGCGCAGGGCGAGTGGTCGATCGATCAGGAGGGCGCCCTCACCGTCTCGGCCGGGCCGAGCACGCTGATCGCCTGCGACGGCGTCGCACTGCCGATGATCTTCTCGGAGGCGGCGATGGCCTCGATCGACGGCGGACGGCTCCGCCTGTTCGACGACGAGGGGGCCACCGTCGTCAAGCTCGCCCGCTCCACGAGCGACGAGGCGCCCTCGGCGTCGCCGGACCCGGCGGGGGAGTAGCGCGCCGTCCCTCCGGGGGCCGCAGCGGGGATCCCCGTGAGGCGCACCGCTCGCTAGCGTGAGGGCATGACAACCGCACACGCGCGCCCCGTCCGCATCGGCGTCCAGATCGCACCGCAGCACGTCCCCTACGAGGTCATCCGCGACACGCTCGCCGAGCTCGAGGACCTCGGCGTCGACATCGCCTTCAACTGGGACCACTTCTTCCCGCTCTCGGGAGAGCCGAACGGCCTGCACTTCGAGGGCTGGAGCATGCTCGCGGCCTGGGCCGAGCAGACCAGCCGCATCGAGTTCGGCCCGCTGGTCACCTGCAACAGCTACCGGAACCCCGACCTCCTCGCCGACATGGCGCGCACGGTCGACCACATCAGCGCCAAGGGCGCCGAGGGCCGTCTGATCTTCGGCATCGGCTCGGGCTGGTTCGAGCGCGACTACGAGGAGTACGGCTACGAGTTCGGCACTCCCGGCTCCCGCCTCGACGAGCTCTCCGAGGCGATGCCGCGCATCCGCAGCCGGTGGTCGATGCTCAACTCGGCGCCCACCCGCGACATCCCGGTGATGATCGGCGGCGGCGGCGAGAAGAAGACGCTGCGGATCGTCGCCGAGCACGCCGACATCTGGCACAGCTTCTCGGACGTCCCGACGCTCGAGCGCAAGCTCGGCGTGCTCTCGGAGTGGTGCGGCCGCGTCGACCGCGACCCGGCCGCGATCGAGATCTCGACCGGCGCGAGCGTGCGCGGCGGTGTCGGCGACGCCTCCTTCGATGTGCTCGACCAGCAGTACGACCTGGGCGCCCGCCTGTTCACGCTCGGCATCACCGGTCCGGACATCGACCTCGCGCCCGTGCGCGACCTGCTCGGCTGGCGCGACGGCCGGAACAGCACCGCCCGCTGACCCGGCGGGGCGCCGTCACGGCGGCGCCCCGTGTCGGAGTCAGGCCGCCTGCGCGTCCGTCGCCTTCTGGCCGGTCGGTACCGCCCGGGCGAGGCCGGACTTCTCGGCCGCCACCTCGAACGCGTCGGCCAGGGCGCGCTGGCCCTCGACGGTGGGATGCACGCCGTCCTCGCCGAGCAGCCCGTCCTCGCGGAGGGGGTCCGGGTACTCCAGCGCCCCGCCGCCGGCGGCCGTCACGGCCTCGACCAGCGCCGCGTCGTACTCGTCGAGATCGGAGGGGCGCGGGTCGGGGCCCCAGACCGAGTCGAGCGCGATGAGCCGGGCCGAGGGCGAGGCGGACACGATCGCGTCCACCGCCGGCCCGATCGCGGCGTCCACGTCCTCCGGATCCCAGCCCAGGTCGTTGCTGCTGGCGATCAGCACGATCGCGTCGGGCCGGGTGTCGGCGATCTCCTCCGCGCGGTCGCCGATCGCGACGCCGCAGTCGCCCGGCTCGATGAAGCCGCCGCCGTCGCAGCCCAGGTTCGTGACCTCCCAGCCGAGGTCGTCGCCGACGAGAGCGGGCCAGGCCTGCTCCGGGTCGACCGTCAGACCGCGCACGATGCTGTCGCCGACGATCGTCACCCGGGAGCCGGCGGGAAGAGAGCCGCCGATCGAGAGCGGCAGCGGATCGGCGGTGACGGTCGGGAGGGGAGTGGCGGTGCCGGCGGGGGACGCGGTCGCCGGGCCGGTCGTCGTCGAGGACGAGCAGCCGGCGAGGCCGAGGGCCAGCGCGCCGATCGCGGCTGCGGCGAGGAGGACGGGACGCGTCATGAGCGGGGATCCCGGAGCCCGTCGCGCAGCTCGCCCGCGAGCGCCCGGACCACCGCCTTCAGGTCGCCGTCGTTCGCCGCCGCCGTCCGCAGCTGGCGCTGGTAGCTCGCTCCCGCGACCAGGATCAGCTCGACGTCGCCGAGCTCCTTCACGCAGTCGAGACGCTCGGCGACCGGTGCGAGGGTGACGAGCAGGTCGCGGATGTCGTCGGTGACCAGCCGCTCCGCTCCAGCGGCGTCGAGGATGATCTCGGCGTCGAGTCCGTAGCGCGCCGCGCGCCACTTGTTCTCGCGCACGTACCAGGGCTGCATCGTCGGCAGGTCCTCGCCCGCGTCCAGCCGCGACGAGAGGTGCTCGACGAGGCACTGGATCAGCGCGGCGACCGCTCCGATCTCCTCCGCGGAGGAGAGGCCGTCGCATGCGCGCATCTCGAGCGTGCCCCACTGCGGCGAGGGGCGGATGTCCCAGCGGACCTCCGTGTGGTCGTCGATGACGCCGGTGCGCATCATGTCGTCGACGTACTCCTCGTAGTTCGCCCAGGCACCGAACTGCGGAGGCAGGCCCGCCGTCGGCAGCTGCTGGAACATCAGCGCGCGGTTCGAGGCGTAGCCCGTGTCGACTCCGCCCCAGAACGGGCTCGACGCCGAGAGCGCCTGCAGGTGCGGGTAGTAGTCGAGCAGGGAGTTGAGGATCGGCAGCACCTTGTCGCGGTGCTCGATGCCGACGTGCACGTGGATGCCCCAGATCATCATGTTCCGGCCCCACCACTGGGTCCGGTCGATGAGGCGGTGGTACCGCTCCTTGTCCGTGATGGCCTGGTCGAACCACTGCGCGAACGGGTGCGTGCCCGAGCACACGAGGTCGAGTCCCATGGGGTCGGTGATCTCGCGCACCTGCCGCAGCTGGTCCTGCAGGTCGGCGACGGCGTCGCGGACGGAGGTGTGCACTCCGGAGACCAGCTCGACCGTGTTGCGCAGGAGCTCGCCGGTGATGTGCTGGTGCGGGGCGCCGTCGTCGCTGCGGAGCGCCTCCAGCACCACATCGGCGACGTTGGCGAGATCGCCCGTCTGCCGGTCGACGATCGCGACCTCCCACTCGATCCCGAGCGTCGAGCGGTCTGATGCGGCAAAGCTGATCTCCATGGCGTGGTCCTCATCGGATCCGGGCGTCCGCCGATCGGGACGCGCCTCGCCATCCTGCCACCTGCGGCCGGGGCGGACGCCGAGCCCCGGCGGAGGCCTTCCGGGTCCCGCGCGGCCCGCTCCCGCGAGGGTGCCGCTGGTCGGCGGCGTGCCGGGCCCGCACCGGGGCGGTTTTTCTGGCAGAATGATCCGTCGGGTCCGAGGCGGTCGACCCTCTACTCACCGCCGACGAAACCCCCTCGAGCTTCCGCCGGGTGTGCCCCCACGCTCACGGCTCAGTTCATCCATCATCGACCGGACACCGGTCAACGACCACACAGGAGAATTGTGGCTGTCAAGATTCGTCTGAAGCGCCTCGGCAAGATCCGGGCGCCCTACTACCGCATCGTCGTCGCCGACTCGCGCACCAAGCGCGACGGCCGCGTGATCGAGGAGATCGGCAAGTACCACCCGACCGAGCAGCCCTCGTTCATCCAGGTCGACTCGGAGCGCGCGCAGTACTGGCTCGGAGTCGGCGCGCAGCCGACCGAGCAGGTCGCCGCGATCCTCAAGCTGACCGGCGACTGGGGCCGCTTCAAGGGCGACGCCGACGCCGTCAGCACCGTCCAGGTGAAGGAGCCCAAGGCTCCGTTCGTCGTCGACGCGAAGAAGAAGCCCGTCCTCAAGCCGAAGTCCGAGGCTCCGGCCAAGGCCGCCCCGGTCGAGGACACCGCCGACGAGACCTCCACCGAGGCGTAGTCAGTGCTCGCTCCCGCCGTCGAACACCTCGTCAAGGGGATCGTCGAGAACCCCGATGAGGTCAGTGTCGTGGCCACGAGCTCCCCGCGCGGAGAGGTCCTCGAGGTGCGCGTGCACCCCGAGGACCTCGGCCGCGTGATCGGACGCTCCGGTCGCACCGCCAAGGCCGTCCGCACTCTCGTCGCCGCGCTCGCCGACGGGCGCCGCGTGCGCGTCGACGTCGTCGACACCGACAAGTAGAGGTGTCGGTCACCGGACCGGGCACGACGCAGCTCCGCGTCGCCCGACTCACCAAGGCACACGGGCTCAAGGGCGCCATCAAGCTCGAGCTCTACACGGACGAGCCCGACAAGCGCTTCACCCCCGGATCCACGTTCACGCTGCAGGTCCCGCGCACCTCCGAGTGGCACGGCAGGAAGCTCGAGCTCGTCGAGCTTCGCTGGTACAACAGCCACCCCGTCGCATTCTTCCGAGGCGTCGACGACCGCAACGCCGCTGAGACCCTCCTGAAGGCGATCCTCTGGATCGACGAGGAGGTGCAGACCCAGCCGGGCGAGGACGACTCCTGGTACGACTACCAGCTGGTCGGCATGAAGGTCGTCCGCGACGGCGTCGAGGTCGGCACCGTCCGCCGCGTCGACCACTTCCCCGCGCAGGACCTGCTCATCGTCGGCACCCCCTCCGGCGAGGTGATGGTGCCGTTCGTGAACGCGATCGTCCCCTCCGTCGACGCCGCGGCCGGGATCGTCACGGTCACGCCTCCGATCGGCCTGTTCGAGGAGGCCCCCGAGGAGGAGCCCGCCGCGGTCGACCTCAGCGGTGTCGACCTCGCGGACCCGGCGCTGAGCGCGCCTGCGGACGCCGACGCGACGGACGCCTCCGATGACGCGGACTCCGCTGACGCGGACGCCGCTCTCGAGGAGCCCGCCGACGACGAGCCCCCGGCCGCCTCCGAGGAGGAGCCCCGGTCGTGAGGATCGACATCGTCACGATCTTCCCGGAGTTCTTCGGCGTGCTCGACATCAGCCTGCTCGGCCGTGCTCGGCAGAGCGGGCTGATCGAGCTCGGCGTGCACGACCTGCGGGACTTCACCCACGACCGCCACCGCACCGTCGACGACACGCCCTACGGCGGCGGCGCCGGCATGGTGATGCGACCGGAGCCGTGGGGCGAGGCGCTCGACACGATCCTCGACGGCGCGGACGACCCCGTCGTGATCTTCCCGTCGCCCGCGGGCGAGCTGTTCACCCAGGCGACCGCCCGCGAGCTCGCGGAGGAGTCCACCCTCGTCTTCGGCTGCGGCCGCTACGAGGGCATCGACCAGCGCGTCGTGGACCACACCGCCGAGCGCGCGCGGGTCCGGCTGATCAGCCTCGGCGACTACGTCCTCAACGGAGGAGAGGTCGCCGTGATGGCGATGATCGAGGCCGTCGGACGCCTGGTCCCGGGCGTGGTCGGCAATCCGGCGAGCCTGGTCGAGGAGAGCCACTCCGACGGGCTGCTCGAGTACCCGAGCTACACCAAGCCGGCCTCCTGGCGGGGCCTCGACGTCCCTCCGGTGCTCCTCAGCGGCAACCACGGGGCGATCGCCGCCTGGCGCCACGAGCAGAGCGTCGAGCGCACGCGCCGCGTCCGCCCCGAACTGCTTCCCTAGCCCCGCGGCGCACGGTCACCGAGCCGCGAGGGCCAGGTGCCGGTCGCGGAGGGCGAGGAAGAGGGGGAACGCGAACGCGAGGGCGACCAGCGGCGCGAGCAGCACCAGGATCCACACGCGGCGCATCCCGATCCGGCGGCCCTCCACCACCATGAAGGCGACGGCCGCGATCGCGACGACCAGCAGGTCGGTCGAGAACGACGACACCCACGGCCCGCCCGCGGCGAGGCCGGCGAGGACGTCCGCGCCCTCCTGCATCGCCCTCACGTTCCAGGTCCAGGTCCCGATCAGCCCGGCGAGGGCGAGGACGAGGTAGACGATCCCGAGCGGCGTCCAGCCGCGGAGCAGCCGGCTCATGCGCGGGCCTCCGTTCGTGCGAGGGTGAGGATCGTCCCTCCGGCGAGGGCGACCACCGCCACAGTAGCGACGACGAGGGTCAGCGCGTCCGGTGCGGTCAGCGCCTGTCCGCGCAGCGCCTGCCAGCAGGTGAGGGCGACCGCGGCCGCCCAGCCCGCCGAGGCCAGTGCGACGAGCCGCAGCCGGGTGGATCCGGGGCGCAGCACGGGGATCCGCGGTGCCAGCCGTCCGAGCAGCAGCGCGAGCAGCGGGAGCCCCTGCAGAGCGTGCATCCCGACGAAGTGCGGGATGCGCAGATCGCCCCCGATGGTGCTCCAGCCCAGGAGGGGGAGGCCGGGTCCGCCGTCCGCGACTCCGACGGCGTGCGCGCCGACGACGCCCTGGTAGTCGCTGATCTGGCCGGGCGAGGGCCCCGTCATCAGGAACGCGAGGGCCATCCCGACGAGCCCGATCACGAGTCCGGCGCGGACGGCGAGCGTCAGCGCAGGGTCGCCGAGCGGCACCCGCGCCAGGAGGGCGGCGAGGACCAGCGTCGCCAGCCAGACCACCACGATCGAGACGGCCATCGAGGCCCAGAGCGCGGCGTGCAGGGGAGTGGAGACGTCGAAGTGGCTGCGCTCGCCGACCAGGGCGGCGCCTCCGATCACGACCATCTCGACCGCCAGGCCGACTGCCGCGACCGTGCCCAGCGCTCGGGCGGGGCGGCGCCGGCGGGGCACGAGCCCGATCAGCCAGGCGAGCGTCACGGCGTACAGTGCGATCGAGAGGCAGAACTTCAGCGGCTTGCCCCAGAGCGGCTGCCCGCCGAGCTCGCGGGGATCGACGACCAGCGCGATCGCGCTGAGGAGGGCGCCGACCGCCATCGCGGCAGCGAGCACCAGGAGCGGCCGGTGCGGAGCAGCGGAGGCTGTGGGCGCGGGCGTCTCGGTCGCGGCGCTCATCGGGGCACCTCCGTCGGGCCGAAGCGGCTCTGCGTCTCGCGCGCCTGGGCGACGCACCGGAGCGACTGCAGCACCACGTCTCCGAGCGCGGTGCCGACGGCGGCGACGGCGGCCTGCTCGCTCACGCTCTCGCGGGCCTGCAGCTCGTCGAGGTCGGCGGAGGCGACGAGGGCGGCGGCGCGGGCGTAGGTCTCGAGCCAGCCGGCGCTCATCGGTCCGGTGGAGAGCTCGAGCGCGTCGAGCGCCCGTGCCGCCGTCGCGACGGCAGGGTGGCCGCAGTGGTCGGAGCCCGCGGCCTCGGCGATCCGCCGCGTCGACGCCTCGGTGGCGGACGCGGTCGAGTCGGCGCTCACGGAGACCACGTCCTGCGCCACCTCGAACGCTGCTGTCGGACCGACGCCCGCGTCGAGCGCGGCCGTGATCCGCTTCGCGCCGGCGATACCGACGCCGCCGCTCTCGATGAGCGCCCGGAGCAGCGTCAGGCGGGCGACATGGGCGTCCCCGTACTCCGCCCGCTGGGGGCCGGCGGCGTCGCCCGGCGGCAGCAGCCCCTCCCGGATGTAGTACTTGATCGTGGGCAGGCTGACGCCGCTGCTGCGGCTGAGCTCCGAGATTCGCACGTGGACAGTATCGCTATCGGATAGCAGTACTGTCCACCGCTTGGTCAGTCCCGCGTTGACAGGACGATGTTTCCCGTCTCGGTGATGGCGATCGTGTGCTCCATGTGGGCGCCGCGAGAGCCGTCACGGCTGCGGAGGGTCCAGCCGTCCTTGTCCGTGTAGATCTCGTCGGTCGTCTGCAGGAACCACGGCTCGATCGCGACGACGAGGCCCGGGCGGAGCGGGTAGCCGCGGCCGGCGCGTCCGTCGTTGGGGATGTGCGGATCGCCGTGCATCGTGCGGCCGACGCCGTGGCCGCCGAAGTCGGTGTTGATGGACAGGCCCTCGGCGTGTGCGACGGCCGCGATGGCCGCGGAGATGTCGCCGATCTTCTTCCCGGGCTGCGCGGCGGCGATGCCGGCCTCGAGCGCGCGGGTGGTGGTGTCGATGAGGGCGAGGTCCTCCTCGCGCGGCGTCCCGACCACGACGCTGATGGCCGAGTCGGCGACCCAGCCGTTCACGGAGGCGGCGAAGTCGAGGGTGAGCAGGTCGCCGTCCTTCAGCCGGTAGTCGAAGGGCAGGCCGTGCAGCACCGCGTCGTTGACGGAGGTGCAGATGACCTTGCCGAAGGGGCTCGCGCCGAAGGAGGGGTGGTAGTCGATGTAGCAGGACTCGGCGCCGGCCGTGCGGATCATGTCGTGGGCGAGCCGGTCGAGCTCCAGCAGGTTCACGCCGACCGCGGCGGCAGCGGAGGTGGCCTTCAGTACCTCGCCGACGAAGCGGCCGGCGGGACGCATCTCCTCGATCTCGGCGGGGGTGCGTAGCTCGATCATCCTGATCCTCTCGGGGTCCGCTGAGCCGTCGCTCAGCGGTGGTGGGTACGGTCGGTGCATGCGCACGCGACGGGCATTCGGTTCCTGGCAGTTCCCGGCGGCGATCGTGCTGCCCTTGTGGATCCTCCTCGGCTACGGGGTCTTCGGAGGATCGAGCGGCTGGACCGTGCTCGGCCTGGTGATCGCCCTCCCCATTCTGGCGGTCGCGCTGGCGGCTGTGGCCGCGATCGTCGCATTCCGGGTGACCGTTCGGCCCACGCGCACTCCCGCGTGGGGCGACGTGGCCGTGGTCGGCGCCTGGCACCTCTCCCTGATCGCCTTCGGCTTCTTCCCGCCCGGCGCCTGGGCGCTGGGCCTGCTCTCGGTGGTCCTCGGAGTGGCGGCCTTCTGGCACTCGGGGTGGCGGTTCCTCGCCGACGCGAGGGCCACTCTCCTCGCCTTCTCGGAGGCGGCGTCCGTGCAGGCCGAGGGCGCTCACCGCCCCGTCGCCGGCGAGGGCTTCGACCCGGAGCGCCCGCAGGACGGGCAGACCATCGTCCTCTGAGGGCTCGGGCCTCCTGCGAGACGCTGTCCCACTGCGAGGCCCCGCCCTGCTCCACGGCTCGGCCCTCTCGACGGATCCGCCCTCTGCGCGGCTCTGGCCTCAGGGCGTCCCTGTCCTCCAGGTGACTCTGCCCTCCCGACGACCCTGCTTTGACTCGTATCGACGCGGCATGGCAGAATGAGCGCTTGTGCCTCGCGCAGGCTCTGCCACAGGGGAGCCGCGACGACGTGGGCACGACCGACTTCCATCAACGAAACGGTGTTCGACCTGTGGCGGGCACGGAGAGCGATACAGCATGCACATCCTCGATTCCGTCGATGCGGCGTCCCTCCGCAGCGATGTCCCGGACTTCCGCGCCGGCGACACCGTCAAGGTCCACGTCAACATCGTCGAGGGCTCCCGCTCGCGCATCCAGGTCTTCCAGGGCGTCGTCATCGGCCGCTCCAACGAGGGCGTCCGCGAGACCTTCACCGTCCGCAAGGTGAGCTTCCAGGTCGGCGTCGAGCGCACGTTCCCCGTGCACTCGCCGGTCATCGACCACATCGAGGTCGTCACCCGCGGTGACGTCCGTCGCGCGAAGCTCTACTACCTGCGCAACCTGCGCGGCAAGAAGGCCAAGATCAAGGAGAAGCGCGACGCCTGAGCGGCTTCCGCACGACTTCTCGGGAACCCCGGTCCACCTATGATGGACCGGGGTTCCTCCCTTTCTCGGGGGCGATCCGTCCGGGGAGTCCACCCGGTGATGCACAGTAGGGGCGACGGCGAGCGATGACAGACAGCACGGCCCCGGTCCGCCTCCCCGGAGGCGAGGACCACGCCCGCCACTCGGCGGATCCGTCCGAGAAGCGCCCGCGCAAGCGCCGGGGTGTCCTGCTCTTCCTCCGCGACGTGCTGATCATCTTCGTGGTCGCGGTGCTCGTCTCCTTCCTCGTGAAGACCTTCCTGATCCGCTCGTTCTACATCCCCTCCTCCTCCATGGAGCAGACGCTCGTCGAGAACGATCGCATCCTCGTGAACGAGCTCGTACCCGGAGTGGTGAAGATCTCGCGCGGCGACGTCGTCGTCTTCCGCGATCCCGGCGGATGGCTCTCGCCGAGCTCCGAGCCCAACGTGCCGCCGTTCCAGGCTGCGGTCGACTCCGCCCTCGCGCTCGTCGGCCTCACCGCTCCCGACAGCAACGACCACCTCATCAAGCGCGTCATCGGCCTGCCCGGCGATCACGTGACCTGCTGCACACCGCTCGGCCAGGTCGAGATCAACGGCAACCCGATCGACGAGCCCTACGTGAAGCTGCCGGACGGGGTGCAGGCCGTCTCGGCCACCCCCTTCGACGTCGTCGTGCCCGAGGGCTCGCTCTGGGTGATGGGCGACAACCGCTACAACTCCGCCGACTCCCGCTACAACACCGACAAGCCGGGCGGCGGCTTCGTGCCGATCGACAACGTCGTGGGCCGCGCGATCCTCGTCACCTGGCCCGTGCAGCAGTGGGCGTGGCTCGACGACTACCCGTCGGTGTTCCGCGGAGTCGACACCGAGGCCTCCGAGGAGGGCTCGGACGACGCGCAGAGCGGGCAGGGCTAGGTGGTCGTCGCCGAGCCGACGCTGACGCAGGAGCGGCGCTTCTTCCGGCAGGGCTACGAGACGGTCATCGGCTGCGACGAGGTCGGCCGCGGCGCGATCGCCGGCCCGGTGTCGGTCGGCGTCGTGTCGATCGGCAGCCGCTGCGGGCGCTTCCCCGAGGGGCTCCGCGACTCCAAGATGCTCGCTCCCGCCCGCCGCGAGGCGCTCCTGCCGGGGGTGGCGAAGTGGGTCTCCGCCTGGGCGATCGGCGAGTCCTCGGCGGACGAGATCGACGAGACCGGGATCATCGCCGGCCTCGGCCGCGCCGCGTCGAGGGGCATCGAGCGCCTCGCCGACCAGGGCGTCGACCTCGCCACCGCCGTCGTCCTCCTCGACGGCGCTCACGACTGGCTGACGCCCGCGCTGGGCGAGTGGGCGGCCGAGTTGACGATCGTCACCCGCGTGAAGGCCGACCGCGACTGCGCCGCCGTCTCCGCCGCCTCCGTGCTCGCGAAGGTGGGCCGGGACGGTCAGATGGTGCGCCACCACGACGACTTCGCCGACTACGCCTGGGACAGCAACAAGGGCTACGGCAGCGCCGCGCACTGGGCGGGGATCGAGCGGGTCGGCCCGTCCCCGCTGCACCGGGTGACCTGGCTGTCGAAGTCGCGGGAGAGCGTCGAGGAGCCGCTCCCGGCGTTCGTGCCCGTCGGCTCGGCGTAGGATTGTCCAACGATGGATGAGGACGAATTCGAGGACTACGACCGCGAGGTCGAGCTGGCACTGTACCGGGAGTACCGCGACGTCGTCTCGCAGTTCTCGTACGTCGTCGAGACCGAGCGCCGGTTCTACCTGGCGAACGAGGTCGACCTGGTTCGCCGCGACACCGAGCACGACTTCTACTTCGAGCTCACCATGCGCGACGTGTGGGTCTGGGACGTCTACCGCTCCGACCGCTTCGTGAAGTCGGTGCGCGTGCTGACCTTCAAGGACGTCAACGTCGAGGAGCTCTCCCGCAAGGAGTTCGAGCTCCCCAAGGAGCTCGCGCTCGACGAGTAGGACGCTGTCGCGGCAGGCTCCGGACCCCTTGCTGGTCGCGTAGCCGCCTCCGACGGCGCATCGAGACCCGGTGCCAGGAGCCCCACCCCGCTCCGGAGCTCTCTCGGATGCGCGGCTCCGAGGGTCTCGTCTTCACGCGGCGCGCATTCCTCCTGCTGGTCGCGTAGCGGTCCCGGCGCCGTATCCAGACCCCGGACCGAGGTCCCTCCCCACGCACCTCCTCGGCCGTCTTCTCCCCGGATCCCCCTCTCGGCCGTCCAGCGCTCCTCCCTGGTCCTGCACGCTTCCGGCAGGAGGACGCATGGACAAGGACGAACTGGGGCGGCGCGGCGAGGAGATCGCGGCGGCGCACCTGAGAGACAACGGATTCGAGATCCTCGACCGCAACTGGCGGGTCCGCGAGGGCGAGCTCGACATCGTGGCCCGCGACGGGTCGGCACTGGTCGTGGTGGAGGTGAAGACGCGCTCATCGACGCGCTTCGGACTGCCGGTCGAGGCCATCACGCGGGCCAAGGCGCAGCGCCTGCGCCGACTCGCCTACGCCTGGGCCGACGAGCACCACGAGCGCTCCCGGCATCTGCGGATCGACGCGGTCGGCGTCGTCGCTCCCGGGGGAGTCCCGTCGCAGATCCGGCACCTGCGGGCGGTGGCCTGATGGGCCTGGGAAGGACCACGGCGGTCGGTCTCGTCGGCTTCGCGGGAGCCGTGGTCGGGGTGGAGGCGCACTCGGCCGACGGCACCCCGGGAATGGTGATCATCGGCCTGCCCGACGCCGCGCTCGCGCAGGCGAAGGAGCGGGTGCGCTCGGCGGCGATCAACTCCGGCAGCACCATCGCCGAGTACAAGATCACCGTGAACCTCTCGCCGGCCGCGATGCCCAAGCACGGCTCCGCCTTCGATCTCGCCATCGGGCTGGCCGCGCTCGCGTCGCTCCGTGAGGTCGATGCGGAGTCGGTCGCCGCGGTCGTCCACATCGGGGAGCTCGGCCTGGACGGCCGGCTGCGCTCCGTCCCGGGCGTGCTGCCCGCGGTGCTCGCGGCCGCCCGCGAGGGCAGGCGCCGCGTGATGGTCCCCGTCGAGGACCGGCTCGAGGCGGAGCTGGTCGACGGCGTCGAGGTGATCGCGGTCTCCTCGCTGGCGGCGGCCGCCGTCTGGCACGGAGCCGAGTGGGAAGTGCCGGTGCTCCCCGAGGCCGCGCCGCCGTCTGAGACGGTGTCCGAGCCGGAGGCCCGCCTCGACCTCTCCGACGTGGTGGGGAACGAGGAGGCGGCCGAGGCGATGGTCGTCGCGGCGGCGGGCGGGCACCACGTGTTCCTGCTGGGGCCTCCCGGCGCCGGGAAGACGATGCTCGCCTCGCGCTTGCCGGGCATCCTCCCCGACCTCGACGACGATGCAGCGCTCGAGGCCACCTGCATGCGCTCGCTCGTCGGAGCGCCGACCGGTGGCGCGCTGGTGCGCAGGCCGCCGTTCGAGAGTCCGCACCACTCGGCCTCCTCCGCAGCGATCGTCGGCGGGGGCAGCGGCCGCATCCGTCCCGGCGCGGTCGCCCGCGCCACCAGGGGCGTGCTGTTCCTCGACGAGGCCCCCGAGTTCTCGTCCGTCGCCCTCGACGCCTTGCGCCAGCCGCTCGAATCCGGCGTGATCCGCATCCACCGCGCGAACGCCGTCGCCGAGTTCCCCGCGCGGGTGCAGCTCGTCCTCGCGGCGAACCCGTGCCCGTGCGGCCGCTTCGGCATCCCCGGAGAGACCTGCACCTGCGCTCCCTCGGTCCGCCGCCGCTACCTCGCGCGGCTCAGCGGACCGCTGCTCGACCGCGTCGACATCCGCCTGACGGTCCGCCGCATCAGCGCGGCTCAGCTGGCTGCACGTCGAGACACGTCCGGAATGTCGACGGCGCAGGCTCGCGCCCGTGTCGCCGCGGCGCGGTCCCTGGCAGCGGCTCGCCTCGCCTCAACTCCGTGGACGCTCAACTCGGAGGTCTCCGGCGCCTGGCTGCGCTCGGACGCGGTGCGCCCGACCAGTGCCGAGTCCCGCACGCTCGACCGGGCTCTGGAGCGAGGTCTGGTGACCATGCGCGGCTACGACCGGGTCCTGCGCCTGGCCTGGACGCTCGCGGACCTCGACGCAGCCGACCGGCCGTCAGCAGCCCACCTCGCGCGCGCGCTCGCCCTTCGAGGAGGTGCCGCGTGATCCGGCCCGACGCGCTCTTCGACGGAGCGGAGCTCGACGCTGTTCGCCGACTGCTGCCGAGCGGCGCAGCCGATCCGGACTCGGCGGCCGACGGCGAGCCTTCGGGTGAGTCCGGCTGCGCTCGGAGCGCACTCGTCGACGCTGCTGCCCGGTGCGGCTGGAACTCTCTGACCGAGCCCGGCGACTCCGTCGCCGCCCTCCTCATCGAGAGGGTCGGCGCGGCCGAGGCCTTCGCCCACGTCGTGTCCTCGTCGTCCGCGGAGGAGATCCTCGCGCCCCCGCATCGCGCTCCCTCCGACGAAGGAGGCGGGGCGCTCGCGCCCCTCGACTCCGAGGTCGCCGCGCTCCAGTCGGGGCTGGCGCGCTGGCGACCGCGCCTGGACCGCAGGCTCCTGTTCCGACGTCTCGAGATCGCCGAGCGACTCGGCGCCCGACTGCTCCTGCCCGGGGCTCCCGTGTGGCACGAGTCGCTCGACGACCTCGGGCCGCACGCGCCACTCCTGCTCTGGCTGCGCGGTGATCCCGCCGCCTTCGATCCGCCGCACCGCCTCGCCCTCGTCGGCGCCCGCGCTGCGACCGGTTACGGCGAGCACGTGGCCGCCGAGCTCGCCGCGGGCGTCGCGGCGCGAGGCGTCTCCGTCGTCTCGGGCGGTGCCTTCGGGATCGACGCGGTCGCCCACCGCGCCGCCCTCGGCTCCGGAGGCCGGACGGTCGCCTTCCTCGCCGGGGGAGCGGACCGCCTCTACCCGACGGCTCACGCCGACCTCCTCCACCGCATCATCGCCACCCCCGGCTGCGCCGTCGCGACGGAGGTCCCGCCGGGCACCACGCCCACCCGCTGGCGATTCCTGCAGCGCAACCGCCTCATCGCCGCCTCCACCGTGGGCACCGTCGTCGTCGAGGCCGGCGCCCGCTCCGGATCCCTCAACACCGCCGGCCACGCGGCTGCCCTGGGCCGCCCCCTCGGTGCGGTCCCGGGCCCGGTCACCAGTGCCTCCTCCGCCGGCTGCCACCGGCTCCTCCGCGAGTACGCGGCGACCTGCGTCACCTCGCCGGCGGATGTGCTCGAACTGCTCGCTGTCGGCGACGCCGACGGATCGTGCCGAGCGCTGACCGCGGCTGAGGCGCGAGTCCTGGCCGTCGTCGAATCCGAAGGAGGCTGTGACGCCGCAACCGTCGCCGGGCTCTCCGGGGAATCGCTCGATTCGGCACTGTCGGCGCTGGGTGCGCTCCTCGCCGACGGACACGTCCGCCGTTCCGAGGACGGGGACTGGGAGCGTGCACCCGGGTGAGCGGCCCCGCCGCCGCGGCGCTGTCGGCGGTCCGCCCTACGCTGAAGGGGCATCGGCGAGGGGAGCGGCATGGACGCCACGGCAGCAGGACACGGCGGGGAGCGCCCGCGGCTCGGGCACTTCCGCGCCGCCGACAGGGTCATCGCGCATCTGAGCGACACGCACCTGCTGGCCGACGGCGCTCCGCTCTACGGGAAGGTCGACACGGCCGCCCGCCTCGCGCAGGCGGTCGGCCGGCTGGCCGAGCGCGGCGGACGCCTGGACGCGATCGTCGTCACCGGGGACGTCGCGGACCGCGGCGAGGAGGACGCCTACCGGCGCGTGCGCGAGCAGCTCGACCCCGTGGGCGAGCGGTTCGGCTGCCCGATCGTCTGGGTGATGGGCAACCACGACGAGCGCGGAGCCTTCCGGCGGGTGCTCCTCGAGCAGGACCCGGCGGGCGCGGGACCCGTGGACCAGGTCGTCGACCTCGGCGGGCTCCGGCTCATCGCGCTCGACAGCGCGGTGCCCGGCTTCCACCACGGCGACCTCACCGACGCCCAGCTGGCCTGGCTGAAGGACGAGCTCGCCGCACCGGCCCCGCTGGGGACGATCCTCGCCCTGCACCACCCTCCGCTGCCCACGCCGCTCGGCGCGATGACCGTGCTCGAGCTGCGGGGGATCGACCGCCTCGAGGAGGTGGTGCGCGGTACCGACGTCCGCGCGATCCTCGGCGGCCACCTGCACTACCCCACGGCAGCGACCTTCGCGGGCGTGCCCGTGCTCGTGGCCGGCGCCACCAGCTACACGATGGATCTCGGAGCGCCCGAGCGTGAGCTCGCCGGCATCGACGGAGCGCAGAGCCTCTCGCTCGTCCACGTCCACCCGGAGACGGTGGCCGCCTCGTTCGTGCCGACGGCGCCGGCCCCGATCGCGACGCGGTTCGGCACCGACCTGATCGAACGGCTCGAGGGGCTCGACGAGCAGGGGCGCATCGACCTCTGGTCGCGGATGCCAGACGGATCATGACCGGCGAGACGCTCGCCGACTCGGTCGAGCACTTCCTCCGCTACGTCCTCGACGAGCGGTCCCTCTCGCCCGCCACCGCGAAGGGCTACCGCTCCGACCTCGCGCGCCTGATCGCCCACACGGAGGAGAAGGGGCGGCTCCTCACCGCCGAGCTCGACCTCGAGCTGCTGCGCGACTGGCTCTGGCGCGAGTCGGAGTCGGGCATCGCTCGCGCGACCCTCGCCCGGCGCACCGCAGCCGTCCGCTCCTTCTCCTCCTGGGCGCAGCGGACCGAGCGGCTTCCCCTCGACGTCGCCGCGCGCCTCAAGACGCCCAAGTCGGGACGGACACTGCCGCGGGTCCTGACGCTCCCGCAGGCGGAACAGGTGCTCGACACGGTCGCGGCGCGAGGCGCAACCGAGGACCCGGTGGCGCTGCGGGACCTCGCGATCGTCGAGCTGCTCTACGCCTCCGGCATCCGCGTCTCGGAGCTGGTCGCCGTCGACCTGGGCGACGTCGATCTCGGCCGGCTCACCGTGCTCGTCACGGGCAAGGGCGCGAAGCAGCGGGTCGTGCCGTTCGGCGTACCCGCGAAGGAGGCGCTCGTCGCCTACCTCGACCGCGCCCGTCCCGCTCTCGCCACCGGTGACGGAGGCCGCGCGCTCCTGCTCGGCCGACGGGGGGCGAGGCTCACCCCGCGCACCGTCTACGGCGTCGTGGCGAGGCTCCTCGACGGCGGGCAGGGCTCCGGACCGTCCGGTCCGCACACCCTCCGCCACACCGCGGCGACCCATCTGCTCGACGGCGGAGCCGACCTCCGCGCCGTCCAGGAGATGCTCGGCCACGCGAGCCTGGGCACCACGCAGATCTACACCCACGTCTCGACCGAGCGGATCCGCGACGCCTACCGCCTCGCCCACCCCCGCGCCTGACCGGACGCGCGAGTCGCTGGACGCACCCTTCCGCGCCACTCGCTGAACACCCTGCGCCACGTCGTCCATCGGCAGGAGCACCGCCCGGGGGATCCCGCCGAAGAACCGCATCGGCGAGACGTAGTCGCCACCCTCGCGGACGCCGAGGTGCACGCACCTCCCGTCGCAGTGGCCGCCCGCACCCACTGCTCCGACGGGCTGGCCCGCGGTGAGGACCTGCCCGGCCGTCACCGATCCGTCGACCGGCTCGACCGTCGAGACCAGACCGTCCGCGTGCACGATGCTCACCACGGACCGGTCGACCACCCTGCCCGAGAACGACACGGTACCCGCAGCGACGGCGACCACGGGCTGCCCGGCCGCTGCGGCGAGGTCGATCCCGCGGTGCCCGGGGGCGTAGCGGTGCGCTGGCGCGCCCCACGGCTCCACGACGGAGAAGCCCGCGACGGGGGAGGTCCACCGCGGGTCGGACCGGCCGGGGGACGAGGTGCCGGAGGGCGAGGCGCCGAGAGGCGCCCCGACGAGCAGAGCGGCGAGGGCGAACACGCCCGGGCGCAGGAGTCGGGATCGGAGCATGCGGCCACCCTCCTGGAGCCGGTCCGAGACCGGTGGTCGGCCGAGCGGATCAGGGGAGGAGAGCGCGACGGGCCCGGCTGTGGAGGGAGGACATCGGCCGGGGGAGAGCGCAACCCGTCCCGGCGGTGCCGCGGCGAGGAGTAACGTGCCGGTGATCCGGCTCGGGAGCGGCACCCCGCCCCCACCGGCGGCGAGAATCGGAGACGACCATGACCAGCGGACGATCTGACACGACCAGCGGGAGAGCGGACATCCCGAACCCCTCGGCGGCGAAGCTGAAGAGGAAGGTGATCGGCCTCGCGATCGCGGCGGCGGTCGGCGGCTTCCTCTTCGGCTTCGACTCGTCGGTGGTGAACGGTGCCGTGGAGGCGGTGCAGGGCGAGTTCCAGCTCTCGGCCGCCCTGATCGGCTTCGCCGTCGCCTCCGCGCTGCTCGGCTGTGCGCTCGGCGCGTACCTCGCTGGGCGCCTGGCCGACCGCTGGGGCCGCATCAAGGTCATGCTGCTCGGCGCCGGGCTCTTCTTCATCTCCTCCATCGGCGCCGGCGCGGCGTTCGCGGTCTGGGACCTCGTGCTCTGGCGCGTGGTCGGAGGCCTCGGCATCGGCATCGCCTCCGTGATCGCTCCGACCTACATCTCGGAGATCGCGCCCAAGGCCATCCGCGGAGCTCTCGCGTCGCTGCAGCAGCTGGCGATCACGCTCGGCATCTTCGCCGCCCTGCTCTCGGACACCCTCATCGCGAACGGCGCGGACGGCGCCTCCGAGCCCTTCTGGTTCGGCGTCGCCGCCTGGCGCTGGATGTTCATCGCCTGTGCCGTGCCGGCCGTCATCTACGGCCTCCTGGCCCTGACCCTGCCGGAGTCGCCCCGCTACCTCGCGACCCGCGGCCGCTCCGAGGACGCCCGCGCGGTGCTCGCGACGGTCACGCCGCGCGACGAGGTCGACGAGGCGCTCGCGGACATCCAGAAGAAGATCGACGAGGACTCCGAGAACGCGAAGCGCTCCAGCCTCCGCGGCCCCGCCCTCGGCCTGCTCCCCGTGGTCTGGGTCGGCATCCTGCTGTCGGTGTTCCAGCAGTTCGTGGGCATCAACGTGATCTTCTACTACTCCACCTCGCTCTGGAGCGCGGTCGGATTCGACGAGTCCAACTCCTTCGCGATCTCGGTCTTCACCTCGGTCGTGAACGTCGTCGTCACCTTCGTGGCGATCTTCCTGGTCGACAAGGTCGGCCGGAAGCCGCTGCTGCTGGTCGGCTCGGCCGGCATGGCCGTCTCGCTCGCACTGATGGCCATCGCCTTCAGCCAGTCGACGATCAGCGGAGAGGACGTCTCGCTGCCCGGCGCCTGGGGGCCGATCGCCCTCGTCTCGGCGAACGCGTTCGTCGTCTTCTTCGGTGCGACCTGGGGCCCGCTGGTATGGGTCCTCCTCGGCGAGATCTTCCCGAACCGGATCCGAGCGGCCGCGCTCGGCCTGGCGGCCTCGGCCCAGTGGATCGCGAACTTCGCCATCACGGTGACCTTCCCGATCCTCTCGCAGGACGTGTCGCTCACCCTGGCCTACGGCCTCTACGCCGCCTTCGCGGCGATCTCGTTCGTCTTCGTCTTCATGTTCGTGCCCGAGACCAAGGGCCGCTCTCTGGAGGAGATGGACACCCTGCACATCCGCACCGTGATGAAGTCGGCGCGCAAGTAGCACCGGCCTCCCGCGCCCCGACGGCCGCCCTCCCGCAGCAGCGGGGGAGGCGGCCGTCCTGGTGCTAGACTCCACGGAGCACCTCGCTCGTCGGGGTGACTACGCGCGCCCATTCGGCCTCCGCTCCCCACGGTCCCTCTCCGCTCATGCGGCCGGGGCGGGAGTGCGCCGGGCGCCAGGGCGACGTGCCGACCGGCCGTCGCAGACAACCGAACGGGAGTTCGGCGCCGTCGTGCGCCCGGGCCCCGAGACAAGGAGAACGACTCATGGCAGTCGTCACCATGCGCCAGCTGCTCGACAGCGGCGTCCACTTCGGGCACCAGACCCGTCGCTGGAACCCGAAGATGAAGCGCTTCATCCTGACCGAGCGCTCGGGCAGCTACATCATCGACCTCCAGCAGTCGCTGGCCTACATCGACAAGACCTACGACTTCGTCAAGGAGACGGTCGCCCACGGCGGCACCATCCTCTTCGTCGGCACCAAGAAGCAGGCGCAGAACGCGATCTCGGAGCAGGCGACCCGCGTCGGCCAGCCCTACGTGAACCAGCGCTGGCTCGGCGGCCTCCTGACCAACTTCCAGACGGTCTCGAAGCGCCTCGCCCGCATGAAGGAGCTGGAGGAGCTCGACTTCGACGACACGTCGAAGAGCGGCTTCACCAAGAAGGAGCTCCTCATCAAGAAGCGCGAGCTCGACAAGCTGCACAAGTCGCTCGGCGGCATCCGCAACCTCTCGAAGACGCCGTCGGCCCTCTGGGTCGTCGACACCAAGAAGGAGCACCTCGCGATCGACGAGGCCAAGAAGCTGGGCATCCCGGTCATCGGCATCCTCGACACGAACTGCGACCCGGACGAGGTCCAGTACCCGATCCCGGGCAACGACGACGCGATCCGCTCGGTGAGCCTGCTCACCCGCATCGTCGCCGACGCCGCGGCCGAGGGCCTCATCCAGCGCCACCAGAAGCCCGAGGCCGAGGGCAACGTCTCCGCCGTCGAGCCGCTGGCCGAGTGGGAGCAGGAGCTGCTCTCCACCGGTGCGCCCGCCGCCGACGTGCAGGAGCCGAACGAGCAGGCCGGCGCGGAGACCGAGAAGGTCGCCGACGCCGAGACCGAGACCGCCGACGAGGCCGTCGTCGAGGCCGAGGCCCCCGCCGCGGAGGAGGCCCCCGAGGCCGACGCCGCCGAGACCTCGACCGACGAGACCGCGACCGACGAGACCGCCACCGCCTGACACCCCGTTCCGTGACGGGGGTCGGACGCCGCACCCGCGGTCGTCCGGCCCCCGCTCGGTCGGTGCACGTTCACCACGAGTAAGAACCGCCGTCACCTCGGCGTGCTGGGCTCCTCCCGTGAGCCCGCCGCCGCGAGTGACGGCGCCACAGGGTTTCCGAACCAAGAGGAGTTCCGAGAACATGGCAAATTTCAGCCTCGCTGACGTCAAGACGCTGCGCGAGCAGCTCGGTACCGGCATGGTCGACACGAAGAACGCGCTCGTCGAGGCCGACGGCGACCTGGACAAGGCGGTCGAGATCCTCCGCCTCAAGGGTGCCAAGGGCAACGCGAAGCGCGCCGACCGCTCCACGAGCGAGGGCCTCGTCGCCGCCGCCGAGAAGGACGGCGTCGCCACGATGATCGAGCTCGCGTGCGAGACCGACTTCGTCGCCAAGGGCACGAAGTTCATCGCCCTCGCCGACGCCGTGCTCGCCGCGGTCGTCGCCGCCGGCTCCACCACGGTCGAGGAGGCCCTCGCGGCCCCCGCCGACGGCAAAACCGTCGCTGACCTGATCAACGACGAGGCCGCGATCCTCGGCGAGAAGGTGGAGCTGCGCCGCGTGGCCTCCGTCTCGGGCGAGCACTTCGCGATCTACCTCCACAAGACGAACAAGGACCTGCCCCCGCAGGTCGGCGTGGTCGTCGGCTACGCGGGTGAGGACGCCGAGACCGCGCGCTCCGTCGCCCAGCACATCTCGTTCGCGAACCCGTCCTACCTCTCGCGCGAGGACGTGCCGCAGTCCGAGGTCGACAACGAGCGCCGCATCGTCGAGGAGATCTCGCGCGGCGAGGGCAAGCCCGAGGCCGCCCTGCCGAAGATCATCGAGGGACGCGTGAACGCGTACTTCAAGCAGGTCGCCCTGCTCGACCAGGACTACGCGAAGGACAACAAGCTGTCCGTCAGCAAGGTCCTGAGCGACGCGGGCCTGAGCGTGTCGGGCTTCGCCCGCTTCAAGGTCGGCGCCTAACAGCACTGCAGGAGGGAGTCCGGGTCGTTCAGTCGACCCGGGCTCCCTTCGCTCTGCCCGGGGCGGCCCCGGGCGTGGTCGCGGGGTCCGCTCCGCGCGGGATAGGTTTGTACGGGTCTACGGGAGGAAACGTCCATGACGGAGACGGATGCGATGACGACGGGCAAGCGCCGCAGGGTGCTTCTGAAGCTGTCGGGGGAGGCGTTCGGAGCCGGCACGCTCGGCGTGAACCCGGACGTGATCAGCGCCCTGGCGCGCGAGATCGCCGATGCCGCGACCGAGGTGGAGATCTCGGTGGTCGTCGGCGGCGGCAACTTCTTCCGCGGAGCCGAGCTCTCGCAGCGCGGCATGGACCGCGGCCGGGCCGACTACATGGGCATGCTGGGCACGGTGATGAACGCCCTCGCCCTCCAGGACTTCCTCGAGCAGGCGGGCGCCGAGACGCGCGTGCAGTCCGCGATCGCGATGACGCAGGTCGCGGAGCCCTACATCCCCCGCCGGGCGATCCGGCACATGGAGAAGGGCCGCGTCGTCATCTTCGGCGCCGGCGCCGGACTCCCGTACTTCTCGACCGACACGGTCGCCGCGCAGCGCGCGCTCGAGACGCACGCCGACGTGGTCCTCGTCGCCAAGAACGGTGTGGACGGCGTGTACGACGCCGACCCGCGGACGAACCCCGACGCGAAGAAGCTCGATTCGCTGACCTACCAGGAGGCGCTCCAGCGGGGCCTCAAGGTGGTCGACTCCACCGCGTTCAGCCTCTGCATGGACAACGGCATGCCGATGCAGGTCTTCGGCATGGAGCCCTCGGGCAACGTCGCGAAGGCCATCCGCGGCGCCGAGCTCGGCACGCTCGTCTCGAACTAGACTGACCACTTCCCTCTCTTAAGGAGCTCCCTGTGATCTCGGATGTACTGGCCGACGCGAAGACCAAGATGGGCAAGGCCGTCGAGGTCGCCAAGGAGGACTTCTCCACGGTCCGCACCGGACGCGCGAACCCCGGCATGTTCCAGAAGGTGCTGGTGAGCTACTACGGCACCCCGACGCCGCTGTCGCAGCTCGCCTCGATGCAGAACCAGGAGGCCCGCACGCTCGTCCTGACGCCCTACGACAAGGGCTCGCTGCGCGACATCGAGCAGGCCATCCGGGACATGCCGAACCTCGGCGCGAACCCGACCAACGACGGCACGATCATCCGCGTGACCCTGCCGGAGCTCACCGCCGAGCGCCGCAAGGAGTTCGTCAAGATCGTCCGCACCAAGGCCGAGGACGCCAAGATCGCGGTGCGCAACATCCGCCGCAAGGGCAAGGACGACCTCGACGCGCTGAAGGGCGACATCGGCGACGACGAGCTCGCCCGCGGCGAGAAGGAGCTCGAGGCGCTCACGAAGCAGCACGTCGACGCGATCGACGAGGCGCTCAAGCGCAAGGAATCCGAACTGCTCGAGGTGTAGCGGTGCCCGAGATCCCCGAAGGACCCGAGGGCGGCGAGAAGAGACCGTCTCCGCACGTCCCGGGTGCCCGGGGATCCCGGATGGTCACCCGCGACGCGCTGCGTGCGCGCGCCCAGCAGGGCCGGGCCGACGTCGAGCGCCAGCTCGAGGCGACCCGCGCCCAGCTCGAGGCGACGAACGACCGCCTGACCGCGCGCTCGGGCCGGAACCTCGTGTCGGCGACCGCGATCGGACTCCTCGGCGGCGGTGCGATGGTCGTCAGCCTCCTCCTGGTCAAGGAGCTCTTCATGGTGCTCGCGGGGGTGGTGGTGCTGCTCGCGGCGCTGGAGCTCTCGAACGCCCTGCGCCACGCCGGTCGCGACATCCCGCGCATCCCGACCGGGATCGTGGCGGTCGTCGCCGTGCCGGCCGCCTACTACGGCGGCCTCGGCGCCGCGTGGGCCACGGTCCTCGGCGGATCCGTCCTCGTCGGCCTCTGGCGGCTGGGGGAGCAGCTCTTCCGGCGCACCGCCTCCAGCCGGAGGGACCTCGCCCTCGACATCGGCCTCGGCGCGTTCGTCCAGGGCTACACGACCTTCCTCGGCGCCTTCGCGATTCGTCTCGTCGCCGAGCCCGGCGGCCAGCTCTGGGCGTTCGCGTTCCTGGTGCTCGTGATCGTCGTCGACACCGGCGCCTACGTGAGCGGACTCACCTGGGGCAAGCACCCGATGGCACCGCGTATCAGCCCGAAGAAGACCTGGGAGGGGTTCGCCGGTGCGGCCGTAGCGGGGATCGTCGTCGGCGTCCTGCTCGCCCTGCTGATGCTCGGCCAGCCCTGGTGGGTCGGTGCGGTGTTCGGGGCCGTGGTGCTGCTCACCGCGACGCTCGGCGACCTCGCCGAGTCGCTGATCAAGCGCGACATCGGCATCAAGGACATGAGCTCCTGGCTGCCCGGCCACGGGGGAGTCCTCGACCGGCTGGACTCGATCCTGCCGTCGGCCGCAGCGGCCTACGTGCTGTACTTCCTCTTCGCCCACTGAGCGCACGCCTCGCCGGGGCGTGCCGATTCCGCTCCCGGCGCGCGGCTTGGCATGATGTCGGGATGACCGCTCCCTTCCCCCGAGCCCGCGAGTCCCGTCCCGGCTACGACACGGCCGAGGTCGACTCCTTCCTCGCGTCGGCGCGCGAGGCCTACTCGCAGCTCTCCGGGGGACCGGCGGACCTCCGCGCCGCCGACCTGCGCCACACCGCGTTCACCCTGCGCAAGGGCGGCTACTCCGCGCCCCACGTCGATGCGGCGCTCGAGCGCCTCGAGGACGCCTTCGCCCTGCGGGAGCGCCAGTACGCGATCGCGGCCCGGGGCGAGGAGGCGTGGCTCGCGGACGCGCGGTCGACCGCCCAGGAGATCGTGAACCGGCTGGCCCGCGCTCCCCGCGAGCGGTTCACCCGGGCCGGCGCTCTCACGACGGGCTACAACATCCGCCAGGTCGACGCCTTCGCCGACAGGATCTCCGGCTACTTCCGCGACGGATCGGTGCTGACCGTGGACGACGTGCGGACCGTCTCCTTCGCCCCGCAGCGCGGCGGGTACGCCGAGGCCCAGGTCGACCTGCTGCTCGACACGGTCGTCGACGTGATGCTGGCGGTCCGCTGACCGGAGCCGGATCTGCTGGCCGATCAGGTCATCGTCCGTTATGCTTTCGTAATCGTGGCTCAGCATCCTCAGACCTCCGTCGCCCACACGCCCGCGAACCGCACCAGCGGTCGCCCGGCGGTCCCGCACCAGACCCCGGTGCGGCGCTCCTGGGCTCGGATCCCGGTGACGGTGCTGGCCTTCACGGCCTCGATCGCGTTCGCCATGGTGAACGTCGTCGATCCGTCCAGCGGCGCGGTCGCCTCCCCCTATTACCAGGCCCCGGCGCGCTTCAACGGCGACTCCGCGCAGCGGCTCGTCGTCGCGGACGCCGTCGAGCGGACCGTCCAGCGCGACTCGTTCGGCGCCGAGGCGAAGCCGACGCCCACTCCGACCCCGACCCCGACGCCCACTCCGACCGAGACTCAGACCGCTTCAGCGACCGCCGACGAGGAGGAGTCGGGCTCCGCCGAGGCGGAGACCGCCGCTCCCGTCCAGCGCGCCGCCGCTCCGGATCCCGGATCCGCGAAGGCCATCGCGTACGACATGATCGTGCAGCGCGGCTGGGCCGACAGCGAGTACGACTGCCTCGTCCTCCTCTGGAACCGCGAGTCCGGCTGGAACGTCTACGCCGAGAACAAGTCCAGCGGTGCCTACGGCATCCCGCAGGCACTCCCCGGCAGCAAGATGGCGACGGCCGGCTCCGACTGGGCGACCAACGCGAGTACCCAGATCACCTGGGGCCTCGGCTACATCTCCGGCCGCTACGGCTCGCCCTGCGGCGCCTGGGCCCACTCCGAGTCGGTCGGCTGGTACTGATCGTTCTCCTCCGCTCGGCACAGCGTCCGGCGGGCTGAGGCTCTCGCTACCCTGGTGCCGTGGATTACGCGTTGCTCGGGGTCGTCGGGATCATCACCGTCGTCACCGTCGCGCGGTTCTCGAGCCGCCTCGGGATCGCCGCACCACTGCTCCTGGTTGTCATCGGGATCGGCGCGTCCTATCTCCCCGGGGTCCCGGACATCGAGGTCGAGCCTGAGCTGATCCTCGCGGGCGTGCTGCCGCCGCTGCTGTACTCGGCCGCGATCCAGGTGCCCCTCACCGACTTCCGGCGGAACCTGCGCTCGATCTTCGGGCTCTCGGTCCTCCTGGTCGTCGTGACCGCCCTCGTGGTCGGCGGCTTCCTCTACCTCGTGTTCCCCGATCTGAGCCTGCCCGCGGCGATCGCTCTGGGCGCCGTCGTGAGCCCGACCGACGCGGTGGCCGCGACCTCGATCGGCAAGAAGCTCGGACTCCCCCCCCGCCTGGTGACGGTGCTCGAGGGCGAGAGCCTCGTGAACGACGCGTCGGCGCTGGTGCTGCTGCGCGCCGCGACGGCTGCGGCGGCCGTGGTCGGCGCCTCCGTCACGACCGACGCGATCGACGTGGGCGAGGTGGGGGTCCTCTTCGTCTACTCCGTCCTGATGGCGATCGTCCTCGGACTGGTGATGGGCGTGCTCACCGTCTTCGTGCGCTCGAAGCTGCGGGACCCCGTGCTCGACACCGCCGTGTCCTTCGCCGTGCCGTTCCTGGCCTACATCCCGGCCGAGGAGCTGGGCGCGTCCGGGGTGCTCGCCGTCGTGGTCACCGGGATCTACACGGGGCACAACAGCGCGCGCTTCCTCTCGCCGCAGTCGCGGATCAGCGAGCGGGTGAACTGGCGGACGGCGCAGTTCCTGCTCGAGAACGGCGTCTTCCTGCTCATGGGCGCCGAGATCAAGGCGATCGTCTCCGGGGTCGTGGACCCGGGCGAGTTCGGAGTGGGCACCGCGGTGCTGCTGGGTCTGGCCACCGTGGTCATCCTGATCGTGCTGCGGGCCCTCTTCGTGTGGCCGCTGCTCCTGTGGCTGCGCAGCTCCGGTCGGCGGGCGGAGCGGATCAACCGGCGGCTGGCGGTGGGCCTCATGCGACTGCGCAACAGCGCCACCAGCGACGAGCGCTTCCGGCGGCGGCAGGTGAGAGCGGAGCGGCTCTACCTCCGGCGCGAGACCGATCTGGCCGCGACCGCGAGTGAGGCGTTCGGCTGGCGCGGAGGAGTCGTCCTGTCCTGGTCCGGGATGCGCGGCGTGGTCACGCTCGCCGCGGCCCAGTCGCTGCCGGACGAGACTCCCTACCGCTCCCAGCTGATCCTGATCGCCTTCACCGTCGCCGTCGTGACGCTGCTCCTGCAGGGTGCGACGCTCCCCGCGCTGATCCGGCTCACCGGCATCCAGGGCACCGACGGCGAGGCCGACCGCCGCGAGCTCGCGACGCTGCTCGACGAGGTCGCGGCCACGGGCATCCAGGCCCTGCCCGAGGCGGTGGCGGAGCTGCCCGACGGCGAGGCGGGCGAGCGAGTGCTCGAGCGCGTGCGCCGCGACACTCTGACACGCTCGCAGGTGGCGTGGGAACAGGTCGGCCGCGCGGAGGACGCACCGCTCGGCCCGCACGCGCAGTACCTGCGGCTGCGCCGAGCGGTCCTGCTCGCCGAGCGGGAGGCACTGCTGGACGCCCGGGGGCGCGGGGTCTACTCCTCGCGGACGCTGCGGCGGGCGCAGCTGATGCTCGACGCTGAGGAGACCCGGCTCGAGATGGACGACAGCTCCCACTGACGGAAGGGGCCCGGCGGCGGCCTCCTAGACTGGGGGGATGCCGCGCAGCAACAGACCCCGGGGCGGCCGCCGTGACGACGACGACGAGCAGCGCGACCTCTCGCAGATGCTCGCAGGCTTCCGGCGCACAGAGTCGCACGCCGGCCGGGAGTGGAACGTTCAGCCCGTCTCGGCAGTGCGGGCCGTAAAGAACTACCTCTGCCCGGGCTGCGGGCTCACCATCGACATCGGCCAGCCGCACCTGGTCACCTGGCGGGCCGACGGCGCCCTCGGCGACGCGGCCGACCTGGCCGGCCGCCGCCACTGGCACACGCACTGCTGGAGAATCCGAGGAGCACGATGACCCACGAGATCCGCGGAGGCGTCGTCCTCCCCGCCCGTCGCGAGGACATCGAGCTGCACACAGCCGACGGGCTGACCCTTGTCGGGGAGCTCGCGCTGCCCCTGGAGCGCGAGCCGGTCGCGACCCTGGTCACCCTGCATCCGCTGCCCACACACGGCGGCTTCATGGACTCGCACATCCTGCGGAAGGCCGCCGCCCGCCTGCCCGCGCTCGCCGATCTGGCGGTCCTCCGCTTCAACACCCGCGGCACTGCGTCGCCGCGCGGCACGAGCGAGGGCGCGTTCGGACACGGCACCGAGGAGCGCGCCGACGTCGCCGCAGCCCTGGCGCTCGTCGCGGAGCGCGGACTGCCGCACCCCTGGCTGGTCGGCTGGTCCTTCGGCACCGAGCTCGCGCTGAAGTGGGGGAGGGAGCACCCCGTCGAGGGAGCGATCCTGCTCTCGCCGCCGCTGCACCGCACGAGCGCGGAGGAGGTCGCCGCCTGGGGCGAGGACGGCCGACCGCTCGTGGCGCTCGTCCCGGAGTTCGACGACTACCTGCGGCCGGAGGCGGCCGCCGAGCGCTTCGCGAGCGTGCCGCAGCTGGACCTCGTCGCTGTGGAGGGCGGGAAGCATCTCTGGGTCGGCGAGGCGCAGACCCGGCGCGTCCTCGACGAGATCGTGCGCGTGGTCGCGCCCGCCTCGTCCCCGCTGCCGACGGAGTGGGCGGGCGAGCTCGGCTGAGCCGACCCGCCCAGCGACCGCCTAGCGGCCGGACGAGCCGCCGTCGGAGCCGCTGCCGTCAGGGCCGCTGCCGTCGGAGCCGTCGCCGTCGCTGTCGTCCGCGAGTCCGTCGATGTGGCCGATGAGCCCGCGCAGTCCCGACACGTAGCCGGCGATCGCGTCGCGCTCGGTGCGGATCTCGTCGAGGCGCCGCTCGGCGGTGTCCATCAGCTCGCGGCTGCGGCGCTCCGCGTCCGCGACGAGCTTCTGCGCCTGGTCGCGCGCGTCGTCGAGGAGGGCGTCGGAGTCGTCCTGGGCCTTCCGGCGCAGTCGCGTCGTGTCGTCGAGGGCGTCGCTGCGGAGGGCGTCCGCCTCGAGGCGCTTGTCGTTCGCGCGTCGGATGGCGTCGGCGAGCTGCAGGTTCGACTCGTCGAGGTAGCGCTGGGTCTGCGCGACGGCCTCCTGGTGGCGGAGCAGGTCGTCGCGGTCGGCCTCCTCGCGGCGCGCGGCGAGCTCGACCACCAGGTCGATCCGGGCCTGCTCGACCTCGCGCGAGAGCGCAGCGGCCTCGTCGGCGGACGCGGCGCGCAGGCCCGCCAGCTCGGCGTCGAGCACGGCGACGGCCTCGGCGCGCTCCTGGGTGAGCCGGGTGCGCTGGTCGGCGATCTCGCGGGCGCCCTCGGCGCGGGCGGCGGCGACCTCGGCGTCGAGCGCGGCGCGGGTCGAGAGCACCTCGGCCTCGACCGCCGCGCGAGCCTGGGCGACCTCGGCCTCGACGGCCGCCCGGAGCCGGTCGACCTCGGAGGCGACCTCGGCCCGCAGGAGCTCGTTGGCCTGGGCGAGGCGGGCGGCCTCGGCGCGGGCGACCTCGATCTCGCGGGCGGCGACGGCGCGCATCTCCGCAGCCTCGCGCTCGGCCTCGGAGCGGATCGCGGCGGCCTCGCGCTTCGCGGTGGCGCGGGTCTCGGCGGCCTCGGTCGCCACGGTGCCGCGGATCGCGGCGGCCTCGCGGACGGCGTCCTGGGTCATCACGTCGCGGTCGTCGGCGGCCTTGCCGAGCGTCGCCGCGGCCTGCGCCTCGGACTCGTCGCGGGTCCGGTCCGCACGGCGGCGCGCCTCGGTCACCAGGCGCTCGGCCTCGTCGCGCGCCTCCTGGAGGATGCGGTCGCCGTCGTCGCGGGTGGAGCGGCGGAGGGCGGAGGCGTCGTTCTCGGCCTGGGCGATGATCCGCTCGGACTGCTCCTCGGCCACGCGCAGGGTGTGCTCGAGCTTGGCGCCCAGGCCGGCGTAGGTGGGAGTGCCGACCTGCTGCAGCTCCTTCTCGAGGCCCTCGATCCGGGAGGACAGGCGCTTCACCTCGCGGCCGCTCTCGGCCGCCTGGGTGTTCGAGTGGATGAGCTCGCGGCGCAGGCCCTGGACGGCCTTGTCGACCTCGTCCCGGTCGTAGCCACGGAACACCTGGGTGAATTCGGCCTCGTCGTTCGCCACGTCGTCTCCTTCAGAGCAGGACCGCGGTGGGGCTCGCGGCACTGGGAAAGTGTATTCAGCAGGGAGGCCGCGGCCGGGGCGACACCCGCACCGCGCGCCGCCCGGGCCGCACTCTCGGCTTCTCCCGGGCATCGGAGCGAGGGCATCGGCTATCGTGGACTGTCTTTGTCTGTTGCCGTCGCGCCCCGGTCCGGCTGCGTACCCCGAGCCGGCCCCGGCCGTCACCCCGATCCGGCAACGCAGGAGGAGTTCTTTCGTGCGGTTCGTCTTCGCCATCATCGCCACCGTCATCGCTGCCGCGATGATCGTGCTCGGCATCGGTCAGCGGACGGTCTGGGCTCCTCCGGAGTCCCTCACCGCCGAGACCGCGCTCGACTCCTCCGCTCCCTACGCGGTGATCGACGGCAGCACCCTGGGCGCCAACCCGGGACGCCAGACGATCACGGTCGAGGGCAGCGGCGACCTCGTCGTCGCCTACGCCCGGACCTCCGACGTGCTGGGCTGGGTGGGCGGCTCGAGCTACGACGCCATCGGCTACGAGCGCGCCGACGACACCCTCACCTCCGCGGAGGAGACGGGCGAGCGCGTCCAGCTCTCCTCCGACGTCGAGACCGCCGACGCGGCGGTCGTCGATCCTCGCGGCTCCGACCTCTGGCTCGAGGAGTTCGAGGGGAGCGGCAGCGTGACCCTGGCGCTCGACGTGCCGGAGGACGTCTCCATCCTCATCGCGAGCGACGGCACCGCGCCGGCAGCCGACTCCGTGCGCGTCAGCTGGCCCGTGGACACCGCGACGCCCCTCGCCGGCCCGCTGCTGCTCGGAGGAGCCGTGTTCCTCCTCCTCGGCCTCGTCCTCTACATCTGGGCCTTCGTCCACCTGCGCCGCCAGCACGGCCCGCGCCGGAAGGGACCGCAGGGCCGTATCCCCCGCGGTGCCCGCCGTCCCCGGCCGCGTGCCGGGATCCAGGCCTCCACGGCGTCGCCGGCGCCCTCGCGCCGCCGGGCGGCCCTGGTGCTGCCCGTCGTCCTCGGGACGACGGTCCTCCTCTCCGGCTGCAGCTCCGACTACTGGCCGGATCTCGCCGCGGGCGCGAGCGAGGCGCCGACCGCGTCCGCCACGGCGACCGCGGGGGCAGAGCCGGTCTCGGCCGAGCCGACCCCCGTGGTCACCACGCAGCAGGCGGAGGCCGTCGTCGCCGAGGTCGCCGATGTTGCGTCGCGCGCCGACGCCGCCCGGGACGCCGGGATCCTGGCCGAGCGCTTCCAGGGCGAGGCGCTCACCGAGCGCACCACGAACTACGACGTCGTCGCCAAGGGCGGGACGATCGACCCGCCGCAGACGATCCCGGCCTCCCCGGTGAGCCTGGTGCTCCCGCAGGACACGGAGTCGTGGCCGCGCCTCGTCACCGCCGTCGTGCAGAACTCGACGGACACCACCCAGGCCCCGATCGCGCTGATGATGAGCCAGGCGAGCCCGCGCGTCGACTACAAGGTCGACTACGCCATCTCGCTCGAGGCCAACGCGCGCATCCCCGACGTCGCGCCCGTCACCGTCGGCACGTCGATCGTGGCGCCGGACTCGCGCCTGATGAAGCTCGCCCCGCAGACCGTCGGCTCCGCGTACGCGGACGTGCTCGCCAACGGCGACTCGAGCCAGTACGCCGAGCTCTTCGCGGCCGACGGCGACACACTCCGGGGGCAGGTCGGCGTCGACAAGAAGAACGCCGACCGCGAGGCGCTGCCGGACACCGCCTCGATCGAGTTCTCGAACGCCGCCGGCACGTCGCCGACGATCGCGCTCGCGACGAACGACTCGGGGGCCCTCGTCGCGGCGAGCATCGCCGAGACGTCGACCGTCCGCCCCACTGCCGAGGGCTCGACCGTCTCGACCTCCGGCGCCTCGCAGACCCTGCTGGGCACGGACAAGTCGACGACCGGCATCGAGACCACCTACGGATACCAACTGCTGTTCTACGTACCGCCCGTCGGATCGGAGGAGAAGATCGTGATGCTCGGATGGAGCCAGGGACTCGTCTCGGTGGTGCAGCTGCCGTGAGCACCGTCCCGCCCCTGCCTGGAAACCTCCGCGGCGCCGTCGACCTCTCGTCGCTGGTGAACCGCCGCACCCCGCCCGCCGCCTCCGCCGGCGCCCCGGCCGCTCCCGGCGCTCCCGGAGGCGCGCCCGGCGCGAATCCGCTGCTGCTGACCGCCGGCGACGCCGAGTTCGACCAGGTGGTCCAGCTCTCCTCGCGCGTGCCGGTGATCGTCGACCTGCGCGGCTCCTGGTCGGACCAGAGCCAGAGCATGACCGCGCTGCTCGAGAAGGTCGTCGTCTCGTACGCCGGCGCGTTCGTGCTCGTCGGGGTCGACGTGGAGTCGAGCCCGCAGCTGGCGCAGGCGTTCCAGGTGCAGTCCGTGCCGACGGTCGCCGCGATCATCGGCGGCCGCCCGGTGCCCCTGTTCAGCGGCCTCGTCGCCGAGGAGCAGCTGCGCGACCTGCTCGAGCAGGTCCTCCAGCTCGCCGCTCAGAACGGTGTGACGGGCACGGTGCCGGTGGAGGGAGCCGCTCCCGCCGAGGGCGCGGAGCCCGAGCCGGAGCCGCTGCCGCCGCACCACCAGGAGGCCTACGACGCGATCGACCGGGGCGACTACGCCGCGGCGATCACCGAGTACGAGACCGCCATCGCGCAGAACCCGCGCGACGACCTCGCGGTCGCCGGTCTCGCTCAGGTGCGGCTGCTGGCCCGCCTCCAGGGCCGCACGCTCGACGACATCCGCTCGACCGCCGCAGCCGAGCCGTCGAACCTCGACGCGCAGCTCGCCGTCGCCGACCTGGACGTCTCGGGCGGCCACGTCGAGGACGCCTTCGACCGGCTGCTCTCGATGTTCCCGCGCCTCGACGCCGAGGGGAAGGCCGCCGTCCGGGCTCGTCTCCTGGAGCTCTTCGAGATCGTCGGTCAGACCGACCCGCGCGTCAACAAGGCTCGGGCCCGGCTCACCGGCCTGCTCTACTGACGCCGGCCGGAACACCGAGAGGCCGCCCGCTCGCGACGATCGTCGCGGCGGGCGGCCTCTTCCGTGCGGGGACCGATCAGTCGGCGGGTCGCAGGTAGAGCACGGCCAGCGGGGGCAGGACCAGCTCGGCGGAAGCCGGGCGGCCGGCCCACGGCTCCTCGCGAGCCTCGACCGCTCCGAAGTTCCCGACTCCGCTGCCGCCGTAGATCTCGGCGTCCGTGTTGACGAGCTCCTCCCAGCGGCCGGCCGTGGGCAGGCTCACGCGGTAGCCGTGCACGGGCGAACCCGAGAAGTTGGCGATGACGGCGATCGGGCGACCCTCGCTGTCCTTGCGCAGGAACGAGACGACGTTGGCCGCCGCCGCGCCGCCGTCGATCCACTCGAAGCCCGACTGCTCGTGGTCGAGCTCCCAGAGCGACGGCGAGTCGCGGTACACGCGGTTCAGCTGACCGACGAGGCTCCAGAGACCGCGGTGGCTCGGCTGATCGAGGATCCACCAGTCCAGGCCCCGCTCCTCGCTCCACTCGGAGTACTGGCCGAACTCCTGGCCCATGAAGAGCAGCTGCTTGCCGGGGTGGGCCCACATGAAGGCGAGGTAGGCGCGCACGTTCGCGAGCTGCTGCCAGTGGTCGCCCGGCATCTTCTGGATCAGCGAGCCCTTGCCGTGCACGACCTCGTCGTGGCTGATCGGCAGGACGAACTTCTCGCTGAAGGCGTAGACGAACGAGAAGGTGATCTCGCCCAGGTGGTACTGGCGCCACAGCGGATCGTTCGCCATGTAGTCGAGCGAGTCGTGCATCCAGCCCATGTTCCACTTGAGCCCGAAGCCGAGGCCGCCGGAGCTGGTGGGCTGGGTGACGCCGGGCCAGCTCGTCGACTCCTCGGCGATCATCATGATGCCGGGGTGCAGCTTGTAGGCCGTGGCGTTGACCTCCTGGAGGAAGCTGATCGCCTCGAGGTGCTCGCGTCCGCCGTACTGGTTCGGCAGCCACTCGCCCTCCTTGCGGGAGTAGTCGAGGTAGAGCATCGAGGCGACGGCGTCCACCCGCAGGGCGTCGACGTGGAACTCCTCGAGCCAGAACAGGGCGTTCGCGACGAGGAAGTTGCGCACCTGGGTGTGCCCGAAGTCGAAGACGTAGGTGCCCCAGTCCATCTGCTCGCCGCGGCGCCAGTCCGGGTGCTCGTAGAGCGGCTCGCCGTCGAAGCGGGCGAGGGCGAAGTCGTCCTTGGGGAAGTGCCCCGGCACCCAGTCGACGATGACGCCGATGCCGGCCTGGTGCAGACGGTCGATCAGGTACTTGAGGTCGTCGGCCGTGCCGAAGCGGCTCGAGGCGGCGTAGTAGCCGGTGACCTGGTAGCCCCAGGAGCCGCCGAACGGGTGCTCGGCGAGCGGCATGAACTCCACGTGCGTGAAGCCGAGCTCGGTGACGTACTCGATCAGCGGGTCCGCGAGGTCGCGGTAGCCCAGTCCCGGACGCCAGGAGCCGAGGTGCATCTCGTAGACGCTGAGCGGCTGCGTGTGCGGATCGACCGAGGCTCGCTTCTCCATCCAGCCGGAATCGCCCCACTGGTGGTGCGAGACGGGGACCTTCGAGGCGGTCGCAGGCGGCACCTCCGTGGCGCGGGCCATCGGGTCGGCCTTGCGGACCCAGTGGCCGTCGCGCGAGAGCAGGTCGAACTTGTAGGAGGCTCCGGGCTCGACGCCCGGGACGAAGATCTCCCAGACCCCGGTCGTCCCGAGGTTGCGGAGGGAGTGGCCCTCGCCGTTCCAGTCGTTGAAGTCGCCGACGACACGAGCGGCGTGGGCGTGCGGGGCCCAGACGGCGAAGCTCGTGCCCCAGACCCCCTCGTGCTCGCGGTGGCGGGCACCGAGCGCCTCCCAGAGGCGCTCGTGGCGGCCCTCGCCGATGAGGTAGAGGTCGAAGTCGCCGACCGTCTTCGAGAACCGGTAGGGGTCCTCCGCGGTCCACTCGCCGCCACCGCCGTAGCGGGCCTCGACCGTGTACGCCTGCGGACCGAGGACGTGGAAGCCCTGCCAGATCCCGTCGCTGAGGTGGCTCAGCTCGACGCGGGCGCCGGTGGCGAGCACCACGGCGACCTTCTCGGCGAGCGGGCGGCGCACGCGGACGACCGTCACCGGGTCGGAGACGCCGGGGGCCGCGACGAGGTGCTGGCCCAGGACGTCGTGGGGGAGCGCGTTGCTGCCGGTGGCGAGCTGCTGCAGCACCCACTCGGGGATGTCGGGCAGCGCGATCGCAGCGGTGCCGTCGACAGGGCCCGAAGCGGATGCGGGGTCCGCGGTCGTCTCGGCGGGGCCGGCGCTGTCCGCTGCGACGGAATCGGCGGCGTCCGTGTCGTCGGGCAGGTCGCCCTCGGCCCCGCTGCCGACCGGAGCGGACTCCGCGTCGTCGGCGTCGGGCTCGACGGTCACGGCGTCGTCGGCCGCGACCGGCTGAGGCGCCTCCGGGACCGTCTCGACCGCGTAGCTGCGCGCGTTCTCGCCGTCCGCTCCGGGGTGCTGGGAAGCGTCGGGCGCCGCGTCGGCGACGTGCGCGCCGTGGCCGGAGGTGGTCGCCGAGCTGGTGCCCGTCGTGGGGACCGTCTCGACGTGCGCGCCGAGGCCCGCCTCCTCGGCCGGGCTCGTGCCCTCGGGGGTGGTTCCGCTCATCGCTCGTCCGCCTTCACGCTCAGGATGTGCACGGGCTCGACGAACGAGTCGAGCCGCACGTAGTCGTCGCTGCCCCAGGTCCAGACGGCGCCGGTGATCAGGTCCTCGACCTCGAAGGTCGCGCTCCAGTCGAGCCCGATCGCGGGCAGGTCGAGGTGGACCGTGGTCTCGCGGGCCGAGTGCGGGTCGGTGTTGACGACGACGATGATCGTGTCGTCGGTCCCGGTGCCCGTGAACGCGGCCTGCAGGTGCTTGGAGTAGACGAGGATCGCGTCGTCGTCGCTGCCGTGCACGTGCAGGTTCCGCAGCTGCCCGAGCGCGGGGTGCGAGCGCCGGATCTCGTTGAGGCGCGTGATGTACGGCGCCAGCGAGCGGCCCGACTCCTCGGCGCCGGCCCAGTCGCGCGTCTTGTACTCGTACTTCTCGTTGTCGATGTTCTCCTCGGCGCCGGGGCGAGCGACGTTCTCGACCAGTTCGTAGCCGGCGTAGACCCCCCACAGCGGCGACGCGGTCGCGGCCAGGGCCGCCCGCACCTTGTACGCCGAGCGGCCGCCGTACTGGAGGTACTCGGTGAGGATGTCCGGAGTGTTCACGAAGAGGTTCGGCCGCATGTAGTCGGCCGTCTCGTGGGAGATGCTCGTGAAGAACTCGCCGAGCTCCTCCTTGGTGTTGCGCCAGGTGAAGTACGAGTACGACTGCTGGAAGCCGACCTTGCCGAGCGCGCGCATGATCGCGGGGCGGGTGAACGCCTCCGCGAGGAAGACGACCTCGGGGTGCTCGGCGTTGACCTCGTGGATGATCCACTCCCAGAAGTCGAGCGGCTTCGTGTGGGGGTTGTCGACGCGGAAGATCCGCACGCCCAGGTCGATCCAGTGCCGCAGGACCCGCAGCGACTCCTGACGGATGCCCTCGGGGTCGTTGTCGAAGTTGATCGGGTAGATGTCCTGGTACTTCTTCGGCGGGTTCTCGGCGTAGGCGATCGAGCCGTCGGGGAGCGTCGTGAACCACTCGGGGTGGCTGGTGACCCAGGGATGGTCGGGCGAGGCCTGCAGGGCGAAGTCGAGGGCGAGCTCGAGGCCCGCGGCCTCGACCACGGCGTGGAAGGCGCGGAAGTCGTCCTCGGTGCCGAGGTCCGGGTGGATCGCGTCGTGGCCGCCCTCGGCCGAGCCGATCGCCCACGGCGAGCCGGGATCGTTCTCGCCGGCGTCGAGCGTGTTGTTCGGGCCCTTGCGGAAGGAGCGGCCGATGGGGTGGATCGGCGGCAGGTAGAGCACGTCGAAGCCCATCGCCGCCACGGCGGGGAGGCGGTCTATCGCGGTGCGGAAGGATCCGCTGGTCACGGTCCCGTCCTCGTGGCGCACGGCGCCCTCGGAGCGGGGGAAGAACTCGTACCAGGCGCCGACGCCGGCGCGGGTGCGCTCGACGTGGACGGTGCGCGGCTTCGAGACGCTGGTGAGGCTCATCACCGGGCGGGCGTCGAGCGCGCCGTGGACGGCGGGATCGGTCGCCGCGGCGAGGCGCTCCTCGGCGCTCAGCGTGGTGTCGCCGACGCGGGCGGCGGTGTCGGAGAGCAGGCTGCGCTCGCCCTCGGGCCGCGAGGAGTCGTCGGCGCCGCTGCGCAGCAGGCCCTCGCCGATGGCGAAGGTGACGTCGATGTCCAGGCCGGCCGGGATCTTGACCTCGGCCGTGTGGAGCCAGGTCGCCCAGTCGTCGGCGTAGGCGCGGATGCGGTAGCTCCAGTCGCCCTCCTCGTCGAGGGCCACGAGGCGCCCGTAGCGGTCGGTGCCGGTCGCGAGGAGCGACATGCGGTGCTCCGACTCGGCCCCGGACGGCGAGCGCAGCAGGAGGTCGACGCCGATGAGGTCGTGCCCCTCGCGGAAGGCCGTGGCAGCGAAGGGGACGACCTCGCCGACGAACGCCTTCGCGGGCCAGCGGTCGTCCTCGAGCCGGGGCTGCGGGTCGATGATCGGCAGGCGCTCGGCCCGGACGCGGTAGCCGCTCCCGGTCGTCGCGGTCGCCGGCGACGCGTGGGGTGCGTCCGCGGTCACCGGGGCGGCCGGAGCACTGTCGGCCGCGGGGGGAGCAGGAGTCGCCTCGGGGGCGGCGGCGGGCGCCGGAGCGGCCGTCTCGGGAGGCGCCGACGCCTCCTGGGGTGCGCGTCCGCGACCCGCTCGCCGTGCGTCCTTGCCGTTCTGAGCCTTGCCGAAAGGTATCTGAGCCACGTCATGACAGTAGCGACCGGCGGCGGCTCGCACACGACGGTTGCGCCCGCGCTCGGGCCTGTGCAAACGGATCCGGGGAGCGCGTGCCGGAGCGTCGGGGCGGGTCCGCGTCCGGCCGATCCGCGGCGGCCGAGGGGTCCGCTAGGGTGACCGAGCGCGACCGCCCCGGTGCTCCGCGACCGGGCGCTCCGGGGTCCGCAGAGAGTCGAGGGGTGCCGTGAAGGCGATCCGCCGCTTCATCGTCCGCTCCGTCCTCCCGCCCGAGCTCTCGGCTCTGGGCGATCTGGCGGGCAATCTCCGCTGGGCCTGGCACGAGCCCGCCCGGCGCTTGTTCGAGCGGGTCGATCCGGAGCTGTGGCGGCGCGGGGGAGCGGACCCCACCGCTCTGCTCGGAGCAGTGAGCCCCGAGCGCCTCGCCGAGCTGGCGGGGGACCAGGGCTTCGTCGACGAGGCGTGGCGCCTCCGCGACGAGCTCGAGCGCTACCGCACCGAGCCGCGGTGGTACCAGTCGCTGCCGGAGTCCGCCCCGCGCTCGATCGCCTACTTCTCGCCGGAGTTCGGCATCGCGGCGGCGCTGCCCCAGTACTCCGGCGGACTCGGCATCCTCGCGGGCGACCACCTGAAGGCCTCCTCGGACCTGGGCGTGCCGCTCACCGGCGTGGGCCTCTTCTACCGGTCGGGCTACTTCTCGCAGAAGCTCTCCGCCGACGGCTGGCAGCTCGAGTCCTACCCCTCGCTCGATCCCGACGGGCTGCCGCTGCGCGTCGTCCGTCTCGCCGACGGCTCGCCCGCCCGCATCGTGCTGGCGCTCCCCGAGGGACGCGCGCTCTACGCCCGGGTCTGGCGCGCGGAGGTCGGCCGGGTGACCCTCCTCCTGCTCGACACCGACATCCCCGAGAACGAGGACTCGCTCCGCTCCGTCACCGACCGCCTCTACGGCGGCGGGGGCGAGCACCGCCTGCTGCAGGAGCTGCTGCTGGGCATCGGCGGGGTCCGCGCGCTCGAACTCTGGGCCGAGGTCTCGGGCGGCGTCCTCCCGGAGGTGTTCCACACCAACGAGGGGCACGCCGGCTTCCAGGGGCTCGAGCGCATCTCCGGCCTGATCGGCGCGGGCCTGGACTTCGACCAGGCTCTCCAGGTGGTGCGGGCGAGCACGGTCTTCACCACGCACACTCCGGTGCCGGCGGGCATCGACCGCTTCGACCGCGGGATGATCGAGGAGTACTTCTCCACGGAGCTGCTCCCGGGCGTGCAGGTCGAGGACGTGCTCGCGCTGGGCGCCGAGCCGGGGGACTCCGGGACGGCGTTCAACATGGCGTACATGGGCCTGCGGCTCGCGCAGCGCTCCAACGGCGTCTCGACGCTGCACGGCGAGGTCAGCCGCTCGATGTTCTCGAGCCTCTGGCCCGGCTTCGAGACGGCGGAGGTGCCGATCGGCTCGGTGACGAACGGCGTCCACGCGGCCACCTGGACCGATCCGATCCTCCGGCGGCTCGCGGAGGAGCGGCTCGGCACCGACGACACGACGCGGGCCGACTGGGCCTCGGGCGCGCTCGGCGACACCGAGCTGTGGGCCGCGCGCCGGGCGATGCGGGAGCAGCTGGTGCGGGACGCCCGCCGCCGGGCCGCCAGCTCCTGGCGCGAGCAGAACCCGGGCGGCCTCCCGCCGGCCTGGCTCGACGAGCTGCTGGACCCGGACGTGCTCACCATCGGCTTCGCGCGGCGGGTGCCGACCTACAAGCGGCTGACCCTGATGCTCCACGACCCCGAGCGTCTGCGCGCGCTGCTCACCCACCCGCAGCACCCGATCCAGATCGTCATCGCGGGCAAGTCCCACCCGGCCGACGAGGAGGGGAAGCGCCTGATCCAGCGGCTCGTCCGCTTCGCGCAGGAGCCGGACGTGCGCCGCAGGATCGTCTTCCTGCCGGACTACGACATCGCGATGGCGCAGCTGCTCTACCCGGGCACCGACGTCTGGCTCAACAACCCGCTGCGCCCGCTCGAGGCGTGCGGCACCTCGGGGATGAAGGCGGCGCTCAACGGCTCGCTCAACCTCTCGATCCTCGACGGCTGGTGGAACGAGTACTTCGACGGCGAGAACGGCTGGGCGATCCCCTCCTCCGACCGCGCGCTCGACCCGGAGGCCCGCGACACGCTCGAGGCCGAGGCGCTCTACGAGCTGCTCGAGACCGAGGTCGTGCCGCGCTACTACGAGCGCGATCACGACGGCGTGCCCCGGCGGTGGGTGCGGTCGATCCGGCACACCCTCGCGACCCTCTCGCCCGAGCTCTCCGCCGAGCGGATGGTGCGCCAGTACGTCGAGGCGCTCTACTCGCCGGCCGCCGAGGCCGGGCGCGCCGTCGCCGCCGACCACTTCGAGCCGGCCAAGGAGCTGGCGACCTGGAAGCGGCGGGTCCGCGCCGGCTGGCCCGGGGTCGCGGTCGCGTCCGTCGAGTCCGGCGGGATCGACGCGGTGCCCCAGCGCGGGGACCGGCTCGCCGTGCGCGCGGGCGTGCGCCTGGGCGAGCTCTCGCCGGCGGACGTCTCGGTCGAGGTCGTGTACGGGACGACGGCCGCTGACGGCTCGCTCACCGAGGTCCGCCACCACGAGCTCGAGGTGGTCGAGGAGTCGGGTGCCGTAGTGCCGGCCGACGCGGTCGGGCGCGTGCCCTACGCCGGAGTGGTCACCCTCGACCGCAGCGGCTCCTTCGGCTACACCGTCCGCGTCGTGCCGCGGCATCCCCTCCTGGCCCGCTCCGCCGAGCTGGGACTGGCCGCCGCCGCCGGCTGACCCCGCCCGGTCCCTCTCCGCGAGATGCCGCTCCGGTGCGCCTTCCTCGGCGTCTCGCGGACCGGGACGGGGTCGCGCGGGAGGAGGACGGCGCCCGGAGGAGGACGGCGGGGGAGCAGGGGTCAGCGCGCGATGTCGGCGAGGAGGGCGGCCGTCGCGGCGACGAGGTCGGCGGGGGCGAGCTCGATGTCGAAGCCCCGGCGCCCGCCCGACACGAGCACCGTGTCGTGGAGCTCGACGGTCTCGTCGATCACGGTGCGGTGCAGCGTCCTCTGCTCGAGCGGCGAGATGCCGCCGAGCACGTAGCCGGTCCGGCGCTGGGCCAGCACGGGGTCGGCCATCGCCGCCCGCCTGCCTCCGACCGCGGCCGCGAGCTCCTTCAGCCCGAGGGAGCCGGTGACGGGCACGACGCCCACCACGAGCTCGCCGTCCACGTCGACCATCAGGGTCTTGAACACGCGCTCCGGCTCGACGCCGAGCGCCTCGGCCGCCTCGAGCCCGTAGCGCGTCGTGGCCGGGTCGTGCCGGTACTGGCGGGGAGTGAAGGGGACGCCCGCCGCCGTCAGCGCGACGGTCGCCGGGGTCCCCGGCCCGCTCCTCGCCATCAGGCGTCCTGCTCGGCCGCCGGCCCGTGCGCGGCGAAGAGCTGCATCGAGGTTCCGGCCACGCGGATGACCTGCCCCGGCTCGAACGATTCGCCGTGCTCCAGCGGCTCCGGCTCCTCGCTGTTCCACAGGCGCGTGTAGCCGGTGACCCCCTCGCCGTCGGCGAGCACGACCGTGGTGTCCTGCTCGACGCCGTGCACCACCAGCAGGACACGGTCCGGCTCGCCCTCGACCGGCGTCGAGGCCGCGAGGTACTGCAGCGTCCGGTTGGCGGCGGAGGTCCAGTCGTGCTCGCTCATCCCGCGCCCGTGGGCGTCGAACCACGTCATGGTCGTGGCGCCCGGCTCGCTCGCGTCGCCGCTGCCGTAGCGGGAGGGACGCAGCGCCGGGTGCTCGCGCCGCAGGCGCAGCAGGGTGCGCGTGTGCGCGCGGAGCGCGAGCTGCCAGTCGGCCAGGCCCTCCCAGCGCACCCAGGTCAGGTCCGAGTCCTGGCAGTAGGCGTTGTTGTTGCCGCGCTGGCTGCGCCCGGTCTCGTCGCCCGCCGTGATCATCGGCACGCCGGCCGACAGCAGCAGGGTGCCGAGGAGGTTCCGCATCGCCTTGCGCCGCGCCAGCGTGATCCGCTCGTCGGTGGTGGGGCCCTCGAAGCCGTGGTTGAAGGAGCGGTTGGTGTCGGCTCCGTCGCGGTTCGACTCGCCGTTGCCGATGTTGTGCTTGACGTTGTACGAGACGAGGTCCGCCAGCGTGAAGCCGTCGTGCGCGGTGACGAAGTTGACCGAAGCGAGGGGGCCCCGCTCCGCCGAGAAGGTGTTGGAGGAGCCCGAGAGCCGGGTCGCGAAGCCGCCGATGCCGACGGGGGCCGTGCCGGCGCGGCGGGCGTAGTCGATGTCCGAGAGCCAGAAGTTGCGGGCGCGGTCGCGGTAGCGGTCGTTCCACTCCGACCACCCGGCCGGGAAGTTCCCCGTCTGCCAGCCGCCCATTCCCACGTCCCAGGGCTCGGCGATCATCTTCACGCCGGCCAGCGCCGGATCCTCGACCGCGGCCCGCAGCAGCGGGTGGTCGCTCCGGAAGTGCGCGATCTCGTCCCGGCCGAGGGTCGCGGCCAGGTCGAGCCGGAAGCCGTCGATCCCGACCTCGCCCGACCAGTAGCGCATCGAGTCCAGCGCGAGGCGCTGCGCCGCCGGCCGGCCGAAGTCGATCGTGTTCCCGCAGCCCGTGACGTCCACGTAGTGGCCCTCGGGCGTCTGGCGGTACCAGCCGGCGTCGTCGATCCCGCGCAGGCTCGACATCGGCCCGCCCGGCCCCTCCTCGGCGGTGTGGTTGTAGACCACGTCCAGGATCACCTCGAGGCCGGCCTCGTGCAGGAGCTTCACCATCCCCTTGAACTCCCGGAGCACCGCGGTCGGTCCGCCGCGCTGCGCGGTGGAGGAGGCGTACGCGGCGTGCGGGGCGAAGAAGTTCAGCGTGTTGTAGCCCCAGTAGTTGGTCAGCCCCTGCCGCAGCAGGCGCTGCTCCGACACGAACGCGTGCACGGGCAGCAGCTCGACCGCCGTCACGCCCAGCTCGAGCAGCGCCGAGACCGTCGACTCGTGCGCCAGGCCGGCGTAGGTGCCGCGCAGCTCCACGGGCAGCGCCGGGTTCAGCCGGGTCAGCCCCTTCACATGCGCCTCGTAGATCACGGTGCGGTCCATTGGGGTGCCGGGCCGGGAGGAGGAGCCCCAGTCGAACGCGTCGTCCACGACGACCGAGCGCCACTCGTTCTCCGCCACCCGGTGCAGGCCGCGGGAGTACGGCTCCAGTAGGGCCCGGCGGGGGTCGAACCGGTGTCGGGGGCCCGTCGGCCCGTCGACGCGCAGGGCGTAGCGGCGGCCGGGGGCCAGCAGATCGGAGCGCGCGGACCAGACCGCGGCGTCGTCGCGCGCCAGCGGGACCGTGCGGGTCACCCAGGTCGGATCCTTCTCGTCGTACAGCAGCAGATCGACGGCGCTCGCGCTCTCGGACCAGACCCGCAGCTCACCGCCCTGATCGTCCACGGTCACGCCGAGCCGGGCTAGGGGATCGTGAGAGGTCATGCGACTTACAGTAGTGACGGGCACCGGCTCCCTCCGTGCCCCCGACGCGGGACGAAGGGCTGCTGTGATCTACCTCGACCACGCCGCGACCACCCCGCTGCGCGCCTCGGCGCTCGCCTCGTTCGCGGAGGCGTCCGCCCACGGCGGCAACCCCTCCTCCGTCCACGGCTCCGGCCAGGAGGCTCGCCGCCGGCTGGAGGACGCCCGGTCGGCGCTCGCCGGGGTGCTCGGCTGCGAGCCGATCGAGGTGATCCTCACCGCCGGCGGCACCGAGGCGGTCAACCTCGGGATCAAGGGCCTCTACTGGCAGCGCCGGAGCGAGGACCCGGCCCGCGTCCGGGTCCTGGTCGCCGAGGGGGAGCACCACGCGACGCTCGACTCGGCCGCCTGGCTCGCCGAGCACGAGGGCGCCGTCCTCGAGTGGCTGCCGCTCGACGACGAGGGCACCCTGCGGCCGGAGGCGCTCGCCGCGGCGCTGGAGGAGGACCCCGGATCGGTCGCCCTGGTCACGGTGCTCTGGGTCAACAACGAGATCGGGACGATCAACCCGATCGCCGAGCTGGCGACCGCGTGCGCCCGCGCCGGCGTCCCCCTCCACGTCGACGCGGTCGCCGCCCTCGGGCACGTGCCGATGCGGATCGCCGAGATCCGCCGCGCCTCCGGCTCAGGGCACGGCGCGGGACTGGCCGCCGTCAGCGTCTCGGGTCACAAGGTCGGCGGGCCGATCGCGACCGGTGCGCTCGTGCTCGCCCGCGACGCCCGCGTGGTCCCGGTGCTGCACGGAGGCGGACAGCAGCGGGGCGTCCGCTCCGGCACTCAGGACGTGCCGGGCGCCGCGGCCTTCGCCGCCGCCGCGGTCGAGGCGGACGCCGAGTTGTCGGCGGAGGCGCGGCGCCTGACAGCCCTGCGGGACCGGCTCGTCGCGGGCGTCCTCGCCGCCGTGCCGGGGGCGACCCTGACCGGGCCCGCCCTCGACTCCGGACGCCGGGTCGCCAACAACGCGCACCTCGCCTTCCCCGGTGCGCAGGGCGACTCCCTCCTCTTCCTCCTCGACACCGCGGGCGTCTCCGTCTCGACCGGGTCCGCCTGCACGGCGGGGATCCCGGAGCCCTCGCACGTGGTCCTCGCGCTCGGCCGGAGCGAGGACGAGGCCCGCGGGGTGCTCCGGATGACGCTCGGCCACACCTCGACCGACGCGGACGTCGACGCCCTCCTGGCCGCGCTGCCCGGCGCCTACGCCCGCGCCGCCCGAGCCGGACTGTCGAACCGCGCGGTGCTGCCCGCCTGAACCCCTGCCGCCCGCGCCCGCGGGAAACGTAGACTCGCACGGTGAAGGTTCTGGCGGCGATGAGCGGTGGAGTGGACTCGGCCGTGGCCGCGGCCCGCGCGGTGGAGGCGGGGCACGACGTGGTGGGCGTGCACCTCGCCCTGAGCAGGATGCCCGGCACGCTGCGCACGGGCAGCCGGGGGTGCTGCACGATCGAGGACTCGATGGACGCACAGCGCGCCGCGAACGTCCTCGGCATCCCGTACTACGTGTGGGACTTCTCCGAGCGGTTCAAGCTGGACGTCGTCGACGACTTCGTCGCCGAGTACTCGGCGGGCCGCACCCCGAACCCCTGCATGCGCTGCAACGAGCGGATCAAGTTCGCCGCCCTGCTCGAGAAGGCTCTCGACCTCGGCTTCGACGCGGTCTGCACCGGCCACTACGCCTCCCTCCGCACCGCTGCCGACGGCTCCCCGGAGCTCCACCGCGCGAGCGACGAGGCGAAGGACCAGTCCTACGTCCTCGGCGTGCTGACGGAGCAGCAGCTGCGGCACTCGATGTTCCCGCTCGGCTCCACGCCGTCCAAGGCGATCGTGCGCGCGGAGGCGGCCGAGCGGGGCCTCAGCGTCGCGAGCAAGCCCGACAGCTACGACATCTGCTTCATCCCCGACGGCGACACGCGCGGCTGGCTCGCCGAGCGCGTCGCCCCCGAGACCGGAGCGGTCGTCGATCGGGACGGCGCGGTGGTCGGCTCCCACGAGGGCGCTCACGGGTACACGGTGGGCCAGCGCCGGGGCCTGCATCTCGGCGTCCCCGCGCCCGACGGTCGGCCGCGCTTCGTCCTGGAGGTGCGGCCGGTGAGCAACGAGGTCGTCGTCGGTCCGCGCGAAGCGCTGCGCATCGGCGAGATCGCCGGCGAGCGGTTCACCTGGGCGGGCGCCGCTCCCGAGGACGCGGACGCGCCCTTCCGCTGCGACGTCCAGATCCGCGCGCACGCCGACCCGGTCCCCGCCTCCGCGATGGTGTCGCACGTCGATGGCAGGGTGGAGCTCGTGATCACTCCGGACTCGCCGCTCGACGGCGTCGCCCCCGGCCAGACGGCCGTCGTCTACCTCGGCACCCGCGTGCTGGGCCAGTGCACGATCGACCGCACGGTCGCGGCCGACGCCGCGGTGCTCCGGTGAGCGCCGTCGAGCCCGCCGCCCGCGTCGAGGAGCTGCGGGCGCGGATCCGGTCGGCGAGCGACGACTACTACGCGGCCGACTCCTCGCCGCTGTCCGACGCCGAGTACGACGCCCTGGTGCGCGAGCTCGCCGCGCTCGAGGCCGAGCACCCCGAGCTCGCCGCCGAGGACTCGCCGACGCGGACCGTCGGCGGGATCGTCGGAGCGGGCCTCGCCCCGATCGACCACGCCGAGCGGATGCTCTCCCTCGACAACGTGTTCTCGGCCGAGGAGCTGCGCGAGTGGTGCGAGAAGACGGTGGCCTCGGCCGACCGCCCCGTCGCCTGGCTCACGGAGCTCAAGATCGACGGGCTCGCGATCTCCCTCCACTACGAGAACGGCCTCCTCGTCACGGCGGCGACCCGCGGCGACGGCCGCACCGGCGAGGACGTCACCGTCAACGCCCTCCGCGTCGCGGGCATGCCCGAGCGCCTCTCCGGTGAGGGCCACCCGGCACTCGTCGAGGTCCGCGGCGAGGTCTTCATCCCCGTGGCCGCCTTCGCCGAGCTGAACGCCCTCCAGGAGACGCTGCGCGACGAGGCGGTCGAGGAGGCGCGGACCCGCTGGTCGACCCGCCCGGCCGCAACCCGCGGCGTCTTCGAGGAGGAGAAGGCGCGCACGAGCGCACTGCGGCGCTTCCCGACCTTCGCCAACCCGCGGAACGCGGCGAGCGGCGGCCTCCGCCAGCAGCTCGACAAGAAGTCGGGTCTCGACCTGCGCGCCGGCGAGGCGCGCGTCGGCTCCCTCGCGCTCTACGTGCACGGCATCGGCGCCTGGCCGGACCCGCCTGTCGCGACCCAGTCCGAGGTTTACGGGCTCCTCTCCTCCTGGGGACTGCCGGTCAGTGGCCACAACCGCGTCTCGGCCTCGGTGGAGGAGGTGCTCGCCTTCGTCGAGCGCTACGGCCGCGAGCGGCACTCGGTCGAGCACGAGATCGACGGCGTGGTCGTGAAGGTGGACGAGCTCGAGCTGCACGACGAGCTCGGCGCCACCAGCCGGGCGCCGCGCTGGGCGATCGCCTACAAGTACCCGCCCGAGGAGGTCCACACGAAGCTCCTCGACATCGTCGTGAGCGTCGGGCGCACCGGCCGCGCGACGCCGTTCGCCCAGATGACCAAGGTGAAGGTCGCGGGGTCCGAGGTGCGCCAGGCCACGCTGCACAACGCCGACGTGGTCAAGGCCAAGGGCGTGCTCATCGGCGACACGGTCGTGCTGCGGAAGGCCGGGGACGTCATCCCCGAGGTGCTCGGCCCGGTGGTGGAGCTCCGCGACGGCTCCGAGCGCGAGTTCGTGATGCCGACGCAGTGCCCCGAGTGCGGCACCACGCTCGCTCCGGCCAAGGAGGGCGACGTCGACCTGCGCTGCCCCAACGCGGAGTCCTGCCCCGCGCAGGTCCGCGGACGCGTCGAGCACATCGGCAGCCGCGGCGCGCTCGACATCGAGGCGCTCGGCGAGGTCAGCGCCGCCGCCCTGACCCAGCCCCTGGTGCCCGCCGAGCCGCCGCTGCGGACCGAGGCCGGCCTGTTCGAGCTCACGGTGGCCGATCTCTTCCCGATCGAGGTCGTCGTCCGCGACTCCGAGACGGGTCTGCAGAAGCTCGACGCGAAGGGCGATCCGAAGGTCGTCACGCCCTTCAAGCGCAAGCGGCAGCTCGCCAAGGACGGCGCCTTCGACCCGGAGACGGGAGCCTTCGCGGGGGACGCGGCCTCCGTGCCCTCCACCAACGCCCTCCGGCTGATCGAGAACATCGAGCGGGCGAAGACCAAGGAGCTGTGGCGTCTGCTGGTCTCGCTCAGCATCCGGCACGTCGGCCCGGTCGCCGCGCGCGCGCTGGCGGGCTACTTCGGCTCGCTCGACGCGATCCGCGGGGCGAGCCGCGACGAGCTCGCCGCGGTCGACGGGGTGGGCGGGATCATCGCCGACGCCCTGATCGCCTGGTTCGAGGTCGACTGGCACGTCGAGATCGTCGACCGCTGGGCCGCGGCCGGAGTGCGCTTCGCCACGCCCGGCCACCCCGGTCCCGGTGCCGCGGACGCCGCCGGCGGGGTGCTCGCGGGTCTCACGGTCGTGGCGACCGGCAGCCTGGAGGGGTACTCCCGCGAGGGGGCGCAGGAGGCCATCCTCGCGGCCGGCGGCAAGGCCGGCTCGAGCGTCTCCAAGAAGACCGACTACGTCGCCGCCGGTCCCGGCGCCGGCAGCAAGCTCGGCAAGGCCGAGGCCCTGGGGCTCCGGATCATCACCGCGGCCGAGTTCCACCTCCTGGTGACGGAGGGACCGGACGCGATCGCGCTGCCGGAGGAGGCGTCCGCCGACGCTCCGGAGGAGGCCGCCGCCGGCCCGGACGGGGACGTCGCCGGCGCATCGCGCTCCGACGCCTCGCCGGAGGACGACGCCGTGCCGGAGACCGACGCCGTCCCGGACGCGGCCGCCCCGAGCACGGAGGAGCCGACCGGGCCCGATGCCTGACGCGGGCGGCGGGGAGCGGCGTGCGTTCCTGCGCCGCTCCCTCGCCGACGCAGCGTCGCTCGCGCTCGACGCCGCGGCTCGGCCCACCACCGCCGAGCGTCGGACCGCCGAGGTGCTCGGGCGGATCGACCACGTGGTCGTGCTCTCCTTCGCCGGCCGCAGCCGCGACCAGGTCCTCGGCGCGCTCGACGACACGGACGGCCCGGTGTTCACCGGCGGCACGGACGCCGTGATGACCGCGCCCGGCCCGGACGATCCTCCGGGCGCGCGCTTCGCCCCCGAGATGCTGCCGGTGCACGCGCTCCTCGCCACGGCCTTCGCCCGGGCCGACCACTGGCGCGCCGACGGCCGCGATCCGCTGCCGGCGGCCCTGCGCGCGGCCCGGGAGACCGGCACCGGCTGGGCTCTCGCGGTCGACGAGCGGCAGGGCGTCTCGACCACGCTCCTCGCCGATCCGGAGTGGCCCCACCGCGACCCGGGCGCCGCCGGCTCCCGCGGCGGGCGCCTCCTTCCCATCGACGCGCTGGCCGCCGAGGCCGCAGCCGGCACCCTGCCTCCGCTCGTCCTGGTCGAGCCGCGGTCCCTCGTCGATCCGGCCGACTTCGCCGACGCCGCAGCCGCCGGCACCGATCGATCCGCTGATGCGCGCCTCGCGGAGCAGCTGCTGCACGTCGTGTTCGACGCCGTCCGCGACGGGGAGCGGGCGGGGCGGCGGATGCTGCTCCTCGCCACCGCGCGGGGGAGCGCAGGGCGGCCCGGCACGGTGCCGGCGCTCGTGCTCGCCTCGGCCGTCCCCTCGGGTGCACGGATCGGCGTGCCGCTCGGTCCGGAGACTCCCGCGCAGCTCGTCCGCGCCCGGGCGGGCGTGCGCCGAGCGCTCGTCGATCCGCAGGTCCGAGAGCTGGCCGCACTCCTCAGCGGTCCCGACCGCCCCCTCGCGCGCTGGCCCCGCACGGCGCCGGCTTTCGCGCCGCCCGCGCCGGTCGGGCGGCGCCTCCGCGACGCGGCCCGCCGCGCGCACGTCGACCCCGAGCCGGAGGCCGGACTGCTCGCCCGCGTTCGAGCCGCCGTCCCGGGCGCGTCGCTACACTCCGAGCAGGCGCAGGCGGCGCAGGAGAGGCGGCGGAGATGATCAGCGAGCGGACTCCCTCGGAGCACGACGACGGAGCTCCCCGCTCCCGCTCGCGCCGCCGCTTCCTGGCCGGCACCGCCGCCGCCGGAGTCGGAGCCGGAGCCCTCGCCGGCGGCGCGATCGGCGCGGCCGTCGCCTCCGGCCCCCGCCGCGAGGAGGAGCCGCGACTGCCCGCCCGCACGGAGCCGGGATTCGACCACGTCGTCGTGATCATGTTCGAGAACCGCTCCTTCGACAACGTCCTCGGCCGCCTCTACGGACCGGACGATCTGCCCGCGGGCGAGAGCTTCGAGGGCCTCCTCCCCGACGAGCGGACGAACACCAGCGCCGGGGGACTGACCGTCGGCACGCACGTCTACGAGGGCGCCACCGACTCCGTGATGCGCCAGCCCGACCCGGACCCGGGCGAGGAGTACCCGCACGTCAACACCCAGCTCTTCGGCACGGTGGATCCGCCCGAGAACGCCGGCCGCACCGTCGGCGCCATGACCGCGCCCTTCAACGCGCCTGCCGACGCCTCCGCCCCGACGATGAGCGGCTTCCTCGAGGACTACGTCCAGCACCTGAGGGTGATGAAGAAGGGGCAGGAGCCCACTGCGGAGGAGGCGCGGACGATCATGGGCGGCTTCTCACCGGAGATGCTGCCCGTCTTCTCCACCCTCGCCCGCGAGTTCGCCGTCTTCGACCAGTGGTTCTGCGCCGTCCCCTCCCAGACCTTCTGCAACCGGTCCTTCCTGCACGCGTCGACCTCGCACGGCTTCGTCACCAACAAGCAGGGCGGCGGCTACGAGAAGTGGCTCGCGGACGACCTGGCCGACGCGCCGACGGTGTTCAACCGCCTCGAGGAGGCGGGGAGGACCTGGCGCGTCTACTTCGACGCGCTGCAGGTGGTCTCCTACACCGGCTTCCTGCACGCGCCGGTGCTCGAGAAGTACTGGAAGACCCACTTCTCGACGATGGACCGCTTCTACGCCGACGTGGAGAACGGCGAGCTGCCCGACTACGCCTTCCTCGAGCCGCGGCTCGTCTTCGACCACAACGACATGCACCCGCCGACCGGCGTCCTCCACGAGGACGAGGTCGACGGCACGCCCGTCTACGACAGCGCGCTGTCCGACGTCCGCGCTGGCGAGCTGCTGCTGCACCAGGTGTACTCGGCGATCCGGGAGAGCGCGAGCACGACCGGCTCGAACGCGGTGAACACGCTCCTGCTGGCGACCTTCGACGAGCACGGCGGCCTCTACGACCACGTCCCCCCGCCGTCGGCGACTCCGCCGGGCGACGGCCGCGAGGGCGAGATGGGCTTCGCCTTCGACCGGCTCGGCTGCCGCGTGCCGGCGATCGCGGTCTCGGCGTACACGAGGGCCGGCACGATCGTGCACGACGAGCTGCACCACGGCGCCGTGATCCGGACCCTCAGCGCCCTGCACGGCCTCGAGCCGCTGACCGCTCGCGACGCCTCCGCCCCCGACCTCTTCGGGGTGCTGACCCTCGACGAGCCGCGGCAGATCGGCGACTGGCCGACCACGGTGCCGCAGTACCTGCCCCCGAACCCCGAGGCGGCGCCCGCGCATCCGGCGCACGTGAACCGCGACAAGCCGCTGAGCCCGCCCGCCGTCGGCCTGATGGGCCTGCTGCTGGCCCGGTACGGCGAGCCCGGCGAGGACCTGCCGACCACCTACGAGGGCGCGTACAACGCACTCCTGAAGCACGGCTCCAGCCTCTTCGGCGGCTCCTGACGGGCGGGCGGCACGGGCGGAGGCGGTGCGGGCGCGCCGAGTAGACTGGCGGCCGGAAATCCCCCCGAACCACCAGACGGAGACGCATGTCCGAGATCACGGCCGACACGGTCGCCCATCTGGCCCAGCTGGCCAGGATCGACCTCACTTCCGACGAGATCGGGAGCCTCACCAGGGAGCTCGGCCAGATCGTCGACTCCGTGCGCGCGGTCCAGGCCGTCGCCACGCCCGAGGTGCCGGCGACCAGCCACCCGATCCCGCTCGAGAACGTCTTCCGGCCCGACGTGGTCGGCGAGACCCTCACGCTCGAGCAGGCGCTCTCCGGCGCGCCCGAGCACGACGGCAGCCGCTTCCAGGTCTCCGCGATCCTGGGGGAGGAGCAGTGAGCGCGCACGGCGACGAGCTCGTCCGCCTCAGCGCGTCCGCCCTCTCCGAGAAGCTGGCCGACGGCTCGGTCTCCTCGGTCGAGGCCACCCGCGCCCACCTCGAGCGCATCGACGCGGTCGACGGAGCGGTCCACGCCTTCCTCCACGTCGCGCGCGAGGGCGCGGTCGCGTCCGCCGAGGCGATCGACCGCCGGCGGGCCGACGGCGAGTCGCTGCACCCCCTCGCCGGGGTGCCTCTCGCGGTCAAGGACGTCATCGTCACGAACGACATGCCGACCACGAGCGGCTCCCGCATCCTCGAGGGCTGGCGCCCGCCCTACGACGCGACCGTCATGCGCAAGGTGCGCGAGGCCGGGCTGGTCCCGATCGGCAAGACCAACATGGACGAGTTCGCGATGGGCTCGACCACCGAGCGCAGCGCCTACGGCCCCACCCACAACCCGTGGGACCTCGACCGCATCCCCGGCGGCTCCGGCGGCGGGTCCGCCGCGGCCGTCGCGAGCTACGAGGCGCCCCTGGCCCTCGGCTCCGACACCGGGGGATCGATCCGTCAGCCCGCGCACGTGACCGGCACCGTCGGCGTGAAGCCGACCTACGGTGGCGTGTCCCGCTACGGAGCGATCGCGCTCGCCTCGAGCCTCGACCAGATCGGCCCCGTCTCCCGGACGGTCCTCGACTCCGCGCTGCTGCACGACGTCATCGCGGGCCACGACCCGCGCGACTCGACGTCGCTGCGCGACTCCTGGCCCTCCTTCGCCGACGCGGTGCGCCGTGCCGACGTGACGGGCCTCCGGATCGGCGTGGTCAAGGAGCTCGACGGCGGCGAGGGCTTCCAGCCCGGCGTGCTGGCGCGCTTCCACGAGGCGCTCGAGATCCTTCAGGGCGCCGGAGCCGAGGTCGTCGAGGTGAGCCTCCCGAGCGTCGAGCACGCGGTCGCCGCCTACTACCTGATCCTCCCCGCGGAGGCCTCCAGCAACCTCGCCAAGTTCGACTCGGTCCGGTTCGGCCTCCGGGTCACGCCGGAGGGCGGCGGCACGGTCGAGCAGGTCATGTCCGCGACCCGCGAGCAGGGCTTCGGCCCCGAGGTCAAGCGCCGGATCATCCTCGGCACCTACGCCCTCTCGGCCGGCTACTACGACGCCTACTACGGCAGCGCGCAGAAGGTCCGGACCCTGGTGCAGCGGGACTTCGACGCGGCCTTCGCGGACGTCGACGTGATCGCCTCGCCGACGGCACCGACGACCGCCTACCGCCTCGGCGAGAAGCTCGACGACCCGCTGGCGATGTACCGCGGCGACGTCGCGACCATCCCGGCGAACCTGGCCGGCATCCCCGGCATCTCCGTCCCCGCCGGCCTCGCCGACGAGGACGGGCTGCCCGTCGGCATCCAGTTCCTCGCTCCCGCCCGGGAGGACGTGCGCCTCTACACCGTGGGCGCCGCGCTCGAGGCGCTGCTCGAGGAGAAGTGGGGACTCCCGCTCCTCGCGCAGGCCCCCGACCTGACCCACTCCGTGCTCTCCGCGACCGAGGAAGGTGCCGTCTGATGGCCTCCGCGCACACGTCCGCTCCCGAGCTGATGGACTACGACGAGGTCTTCGAGACCTTCGAGCCGGTGCTCGGCTTCGAGGTGCACGTCGAGCTCAACACGAAGACCAAGATGTTCTCGGACGCGCCGAACGAGTTCGGGTCCGAGCCCAACACGAACGTGACCCCGGTCGACCTCGGCCTCCCGGGCTCGCTGCCGGTCGTGAACGAGCAGGCCGTCCGCTACTCGATCAGCCTCGGCCTCGCCCTGGGCTGCTCGATCGCCCCGTCCAGCCGCTTCGCGCGCAAGAACTACTTCTATCCGGACCTGGCGAAGAACTACCAGATCTCGCAGTTCGACGAGCCGATCGCCTTCGAGGGCTCGGTCGAGATCGAGCTGGCCGACGGCTCGCTCGTGCAGATCCCGATCGAGCGCGCGCACATGGAGGAGGACGCCGGCAAGCTCACGCACGTCGGCGGCGCCACCGGCCGCATCCAGGGCGCCGAGTACTCGCTCGTGGACTACAACCGCGCGGGGGTCCCGCTCGTGGAGATCGTCACGAAGCCCATCTACGGCGCGGGGAAGAGCGCGCCCGAGTACGCGAAGGCCTACGTCGCGACGATCCGCGACATCGTGCTGGCGCTCGGCATCTCGGACGCCAAGATGGAGCGCGGCAACCTGCGCTGCGACGCGAACGTCTCGCTCCGCCCGATCGGTCAGGAGAAGCTCGGCACCCGCACCGAGACCAAGAACGTCAACTCGCTCCGCTCGGTCGAGCGCGCCGTCCGCTACGAGATCCAGCGCCAGGCGGCGATCCTCGCCGCGGGCGGCACGATCACGCAGGAGACGCGCCACTGGCACGAGGACACCGGCCGCACCTCCGCGGGCCGGCCCAAGAGCGACGCCGACGACTACCGCTACTTCCCGGAGCCCGACCTGCTCCCGGTCGTGCCGAGCCCGGAGTTGATCGAGGAGCTGCGCGCCGCGCTCCCCGAGAAGCCCGCCGACCGCCGTCGCCGCCTCAAGCAGGAGTGGGGCTTCACCGACCTCGAGTTCCAGGACGTCGCCAACAGCGGCCTGCTGGTCGAGATCACCGAGACCGTCTCCGCGGGAGCCGCTCCGCAGGCGGCCCGCAAGTGGTGGACCGGGGAGATCGCGCGCCTCGCGAACGCGGCGGGCGAGGACCCGGCCTCCCTGGTCACCCCGGCCCAGGTCGCCGAGCTCGCCGGTCTGATCGAGAGCGGCACGCTGACCGACCGCCTCGCCCGCGAGGTCCTCCAGGGCGTCATCGCCGGAGAGGGCACCCCGCAGGAGGTCGTCGACGCCCGTGGACTCGCGGTCGTCTCGGACGACGGAGCGCTCATCGAGGCGATCGACGCGGCACTGGCCTCGCAGCCCGACGTGCTCGCGAAGATCCGCGACGGCAAGGTGCAGGCCGCCGGTGCCGTGATCGGTGCCGTGATGAAGGCCATGAAGGGGCAGGCCGACGCTGCCCGCGTCCGCGAGCTCGTCCTGGAGCGCGCGGCCGGCTGAGCCGGTGCGCGGGGAGGTGCGGTCATGAGCGGTGGAACCGGCGACACGCCCCTTCCCGCGCGGCTCGAGCTGCCGGCAGGCGCCCTCCTGCGTCCTCTCGTCTCGAGCGATGCGGACCTCCTGCACGCGGTGATCGGCGAGCAGCGACCGTGGCTCGCGGCTCTCCTCCGCGGGGACGATCCGGCCGCCCTGCCGTCGGCGTCCCTCGGCGACGACGTACGCGGTCTCCTGCGCCTCGAGGAGGAGTCGCGTGCGGGCAGAGCGCACGCGTTCCTGCTCGTCGGCCCGGACCGCACCGAGGCGCTGGGCGCTCTGAGCGTCCGGCCCGGCGGCGGCGACTCCGCCGAGGCCTCCTGGTGGGTCGTCCCCGCCGTCCGGGGCTCGCGGCTCGAGGAGGAGCTCGACGCCTACGCGCGCCGCTGGCTCCAGCAGCACTGGCCCTTCGACACGGTCACCACGCCCGACAACCACCCCGACGATCCCGCCTCCCTGGCCGGGGCGAACATCGTGGCGCTCGTGCCCGCCGCGCCGGAGCGCACCGCCCTCCCCGACACCGACGCCGCCTCGGCGGCGCTCCTCTGGGCGGAGTACCGCTCCGCACATCCGGGAGTCGACGAGGCGCTCCCGCCGGTCGAGGCGTTCGGCGACAGCACGGCGATGGCGGACGAGCTGCTGGGCCTCGTGCGGCGCGGAGTGAAGACGGCCACGGCGTCCCTCGCCGAGGAGGGGGCACCCGTCGCGGGCGACCACTGGATCGTCTGCGACGGCGCGGGAGCGGCGCGTGTCGTCCTCGTGACGGACGAGGTTCGGACCGGTCCGCTCGACTCCGTCGACGACGCGTTCGCCTGGGCCGAGGGCGAGGGGGACCGCACGCGCGCCTCCTGGCTCGACGGCCACCGGCGCTACTTCGCCCGCGTCTCACCGGGCGGACCCGGCGACGTGGTCTTCGAGCGCTTCCACGTGGTCTGGCCGGAGGCCGACGCCGAGCGCGCCGCCGCCTTCGCCCGCTCGGTCGGAGCGTTCCGGCCCGAGGAGCTCGACGGGACTCCCGCGCAGACCTAGGGGGTTTCCCGGATGCCCCGCTCAGGCGCCCTGCGCCAGAGTGGAGTCATGGCTACTCTCGTGCGCCCCCGTCGGGGCAGGATCATCGCCGGCGTCTGTGCCGGTCTCGCCCGCCGATTCGGCTGGAGCCCCTTCGTGGTGCGTCTCCTGTTCGTGCTCTCGTGCCTCCTCCCGGGGCCGCAGATCATCGCCTACCTCGTGATGTGGGTGGTCATCCCGAAGCAGAAGTGACCGAGGCCCCCGCTCCGAGCAGCCTCTGAGAGAACGCTCAGCACCCGGAGCGGTGGGAGGCCTACGGTGGCGGTGTGCGTCCGTCGGGCGCCGAGGAGGAGATCATGGGATTCCTGGACCGACTGCTGGGCCGCGACGAGCAGCCCGAGAGCGCACGCCGCTCGACGTACGCGCCGCCGCAGGCCGCGGACCGCAGGCCCGAGTACGGCTCCCCTCCGGCGACGTCTCCGCGCACCGACGATGAGCGTGCCATCGAGCGCTACCGCTACCTCCTCCGCACCGCGCCGCCCGAGGCGATCGAGCAGGTGCACCGCGAGGCCTTCGAGCAGCTGACCCCGGAGCAGCGCCAGCAGGTCTTTCGAGAGCTCAGCGAGGGGGCCCCCGTCGGCGACGCGCCGAAGGACGACGACCCCCGCACGCTCGCCCAGTCCGCCACGCGGAGCGAGCTGCGCCAGCCCGGATTCATGGAGCGGCGCTTCTCCGGCGGCGGAGGCATGGGCTTCGGCGGCGTCCTCGCCTCCTCGATGCTCGGCACGATCGCCGGGTTCGCGATCGGCTCGGCCATCGCGGGCGCGTTCCTCCCCGATGCGGGAGGCGACTACGCCGGCGGTGACGGCGGGGGAGACGCCTCGGCCGACGGCGGAGCGGATGCGGGAGGTGCGGACGCCTCCGGTGCGGACGCCGGAGACGGCGGCGGCTGGGGCGACTCCGGCGGCGGCGACTTCGGTGGCGGAGGCGACTTCGGCGGGGGCGGCGACTTCGGAGGCGGCGACTTCGGCTTCTAGCCTCGTTGCAGAGGGCCCCCGATCACGGACAGTGGTCGGGGGCCCTCGCTCGTTCCGGGCTAGTCCTCGTCGGTCAGCATCGCCTTCACCTGGCGGCGGAGGACCTTGCCGATCATGCTCCGCGGCAGCTCGTCGACGACGGTGATCCGCTTGGGCACCTTGTAGGGCGTCAGCGCCTCCCGGACGGCCTTGCGGGCGGCTGCGACGTCGAGCTGCGCGCCCGGCTCCAGGACGACCGCCGCCGCCACGGACTCGCCGCTGCGCGGATCGGGCAGGCCGACCACCGCCACCTCCTTGATCTCGGGCAGGCGGAGCAGCACCTCCTCCACCTCGGACGGCGAGACGTTGAAGCCGCCCGTGATCACGAGCTCCTTGATCCGGTCGACGATGCGCACGAAGCCGTCCTCGTCGATCGTCGCGATGTCGCCGGTGCGGAACCAGCCGTCACCGGTGAAGGTCGCCGCCGTCTCGTCGGGCTTGCGGTGGTAGCCCCGGAACACCTGCGGACCGCGCACGACCAGCTCGCCCTGCTCGCCGGTCGCCACCTCCGTGTCGGGATCCTCGGGGTCGACGATCCGGACGTCGGTGCCGGGCAGCGGGAGCCCGACCGTCCCGGCGCGTCGGGTCGGACCGACCGGGTTGGCCATCAGGACCGGAGAGGTCTCCGAGAGGCCGTAGCCCTCGACGAGCGTGCCTCCGGTCAGCGCCTCGAACGAGTCGACCAGCGCCGGGTCGAGCGGCATCGCGCCGGAGATGGCGATCTCGATGCCGCGGAGGGAGACGCCCCGCTGCTGCGCGCTGCGCGCCAGGCGCTCCGCGATCGGCGGAACGGCCGGGAGGAAGGTGGCGGGGTGCTTCTTGACGACCTTCAGCACCAGCTCCGGGTCGAACTTCGGGAACAGCACCAGGCGCGCGCCCATGCTCATCGCGAAGGTGAGGCAGAGCGTCAGCCCGTAGGCGTGGAACATGGGGAGCACCGCGTAGACCACGCAGTCGCCGCGGCGGACCGTCGGCACCCAGGCGCGCGACTGGGCGGCGTTCGCCGTCAGGTTCACGTGGGTCAGCTCGGCGCCCTTGGGTGTGCCGGTCGTGCCGCTCGTGTACTGGATGACCGCGAGGTCCTCCGCGACCGGGCGCGGGTGCGCCGGGTCGATCCGCCGCCTCAGCAGCGTCTCCCACTCGATCGCGCCGCGGACCGGCCCGGTCAGCGCGGCGCGCGACTCCCGGGCCTTCTTCAGCGGCAGGCGGAGGGCTGCGCGCATCGAGGCGGGCATCGCGCGGGTGAGGTCGACGGCGACGACGGTCTCGACGCCGAGATCGGCCGGGAGGTCCTGCACCGTCGGCACGACGCGGTTCCAGGCGATCGCGACACGAGCGCCGTGGTCCTCGAACTGGTGGCGCAGCTCGCGCGGGGTGTAGAGCGGGTTGTGCTCGACCACCACGGCGCCGAGCCGGAGGACGGCGTAGAAGGCGACGACGTGCTGCGGGCAGTTCGGGAGGACGAGGGCGACCGGATCGCCCGCGCGGACGCCCAGGCGGCGGAGGCCCTCGGCGGCCCGCTCCACCTCGTCGGCGAGCTGGGAGTAGCTGGTCGAACGGCCGAAGAACTCGAGCGCGACCTGGTGGGGATAGCGCTCGGCCGACTCGGTGACGATGTCGACGAGCGAGCCGGTCGGGAGCTCGAGCTCCGTCGGCACGCCGGGCGCGTAGCTGCGGATCCAGGGGCGGGTGAGCACCCACC
>NZ_PSWJ01000014.1:0-87503 GCF_002932775.1 Rathayibacter sp. AY1B8
GAGCTGGTGGTGCAGGTGTCGGACAGCGGCCCCGGAGTCGCGAGCGCCGCCGACGTCCTGATCCTCGGCGCCTCCTTCGCCGGCCTCGCCGCCGCCACCGCCCTCGGCCGCAGTCTCCGCGACGTCCTCGTCGTCGACGGCGGACCTCCGCGCAACGCACCCTCGCCCGGTGCCCACAACGTGCTGACCCGCGACGGCGTCCCGCCCACGGAGCTGGTGCGTCTGGCGCGCGCCGAGGCCGAGGGCTACGGAGCCCGGGTGGTCGAGGGCGAGGCGGTCCGCGCCTCCGCGGGTGCCGAGGGCGTGACCGCGACCCTCGCCGACGGCACGGTCCTCCGCGCGCGCCGCCTCCTGCTCGCGACCGGCGTCCGCGACCTGCTGCCGGAGATCCCCGGGCTCGGCGCCCGCTGGGGACGGGACGTCCTGCACTGCCCCTACTGCCACGGCTTCGAGGTGCGCGGCCGGCGGATCGGCGTGCTCGGCAGCTCGTTCGCCGGGCACCAGGCGCAGATGTTCCGACAGCTCAGCGACCGGACGTCGATCCTGCTCCACGGCGCACCCGCGCCCGTCGGCGACGAGGCGGCGGCGCTGGCCGCCCGCGGGATCGCTCTCGTGCCGGGTCGCGTCGAGAAGGTCCTCGTCGAGGACGACCGCCTGGTCGGCGTGGTGATCGACGGTCGGCGGCACGAGCTCGACGCGCTCGTCGTCGGCCCGCGGGTCGATGGGCGGCTCCCCGAGGGGCTCGGCCTCGAGCTCGCCGACCACCCGTCGGGAGTCGCGCGGCACCTCGCCGTCGATCCGATGGGCCGGACCGGCGTCGCCGGGGTCTTCGCCGCGGGCTCGCTGGTCGAGCCGATGGCGCAGGTCGTCGCCTCGTCCGCCGACGGGCTGCGCGTGGGCGCGGCGATCAACCACGACCTGATCGAGGAGGAGATCGCCGCCGCGCTGCGGGCCGCCTGACGTGCGCTCAGCGGCGGCGGTACTCCAGCTCCGGGCGGCCGGGGGAGCCGTAGCGGGGCGCGCGGCCCGCGACTCCGGAGTCGGCGAGGTGCTCGAGGTAGCGGCGCGCCGTCACCCGCGAGATGTCGAGGCGGGTGGCGAGCTCGGCCGCCGAGAGGCCGACGGGACCCAGCAGCGCGGTGACGGCCTCGAGGGTCTGCGCCGAGAGCCCCTTGGCCAGACCCGGGGCGTTGGAGGTGCGGAGCGCCGCGAAGGCCCCGTCCACCTCGTGCTGGCTGGCGACGTCGGCGCCGTGCATCCGCTCGCGGTACGACCGGTAGCTGGCGAGCTTGGCGGCGAACGCGCTGAAGACGAACGGCTTGATCAGGTACTGCACGATGCCGGCGGCGACGGAGGCGCGCACGTTCGCGGCGTCGCGGACGGCGGTGATCGCGATGACGTCGACGTCCAAGCCCGCCGCCCTGACGGCCCGGCAGAGGTCGAGGCCGCCCATGTCCGGCAGGTTCATGTCGAGCAGGATCAGCGCGATGCCCGGGTCCGCGCGCAGGGCCCGGATCGCCTCCGCCCCGCTGCCGGCGACCGCGGCCACCTCGAAGCCGTCGACCCGCCGGACGTAGTCGGCGTGGGCGCTCGCGGTCAGCGGCTCGTCCTCGACGACGAGCACCCGGATCACGACGCCACCCGCGCGGGCAGCGGCAGCTGCACCGTGAACACCGCGCCGATGTGGCGCGAGACCTCGATCGAGCCGCCGAGCCGCTCCACCACCTGCTGCACCAGCGCCAGGCCGATGCCGCGGCCGAAGCCGTCCGACTCCTTCGTCGAGTAGCCGCGCGCGAAGACGTCGGCGGCGCTCGCGACTCCGGGGCCGCTGTCCGACACCTGCACCACCAGCTCGCCCTCCGCGAGGCCGAGGTAGACCTCCACCCACGGCTCGCGGTCCGGAGCGGAGGAGGCGGCCGCGTCGAGGGCGTTGTCGATCAGGTTGCCCAGCACCGTCACGAGGTCCCCGGGCTCCAGCCCCTGCGTGCCGGGCTCGAGGTGCGTCTCGAAGTGCAGCTCGACGCCGCGCTCGCGGGCCTGTGCGGCCTTGCCCAGCAGCAGGGCGGCGATCACCGGCTCCTGCACGGAGCCGAGGACCCGGTCGGCCAGGCGCTGGCTGAGGTTCAGCTCGCCGGCGGCGAACGCGAGCGCCTCGTCGGGCCGGCCGAGCTCGATCAGCGACGCGATGGTGTGCAGGCGGTTCGAGAACTCGTGGGTCTGCGAGCGCAGCGCGTCCGAGAGGGTGCGCAGCGACTCCAGCTCGCCGCTCACCCGCTGCAGCTCGGTGCGGTCCCGGAGCGTGACGACCGTGCCCAGGGGGCGGGCGCCGGGGGAGGCGGCGGGCCGCTCGTTCACCACGAGGATCCGCTCGCGGGCCACGACCAGGCGGTCCGAGACGGGCTCGTCGTCCTGCAGCAGCTCGCGCAGGGCGACGGGGAGGTCGAGCTCGGCGACCGGCACCGGCGTCCGCACGCCCTCGAGCCCGAGCAGCTCCAGCGCGTGGTCGTTGGCGAGCACCAGTCGGCCGCGGTCGTCGACCAGCAGCAGCCCCTCCCGCACCGAGTGCAGGACGGACTCGTAGTAGGCGAAGACCTGGCTCATCTGCTCCGGGCCCCGCCCGCCCGTGACCCGCCTCAGGTAGCGGGCGAGGAGCCACGAGCCGAGCGCGCCGAGCGCGACCGCGCCGAGCGCGCCCCACGCGACGACCTGCACGCGGGCGGCGAAGGAGGCGTCCACGGCCGAGAGCGTGACGCCCGCCGACACGAGCGCGACGACCGCGCCGTCGGCGTCCTCGATCGGTGCGACGGCGCGGACGGAGGGCCCGAGCGTGCCGGCGTACGTCTCGGTGAAGGTCCGCCCCTCCAGCGCGGGCTCGATCGTGCCCTGGAACGGCAGGCCGATCCGGTCGCGGTCGCGGTGGGTGTACCGGGTGCGGTCGGGGGCCATGATCGTGAGGAAGTCGACGCCGGTGTCCCGCATGACCTCCTCGGCGTACGGCTGCAGGCTCGCGGAGGGGTCCGCGCCGGCCGTCGACTCGAGGACGAACGGATTGTCGGCCACCGTCCGCGCCACGACGAGGCTCCGCTGGGCGGCCTCGTCGCCGGCTCGGCTCCGCGCGTCGAGGGCGAGCACCGCGACGGCCGCCGCGGCGATCAGCAGGATGCTCAGCAGCTGCACGGCGAACAGGCGCGCGGCGATGCTGCCGCGCGGTCCGCGTGCGCTCGGCGTCCTGACCATGCCACTCCCTCGTGAGCGAGCGCTCGGGGCGCCCCGCCGTGAACAGTATGAACGCAACCGTGCCGGGCTCCGGAGGCGGGGCCACCATCGTCCTACCCCCTCACCTCGACGAAGAGAAGGACACCCCCATGGCGAAGACGCCTCAGACGCCGTCCGACCGGCTGATCCCCGCGGTCACCCCTCCGAAGACCCGGCGGCGCATCGACCGGAACCACTGGCTCTACATCGCCGTCATCATCGCCGTGGTCGCCGGCGTCGTGGTCGGACTCGTCGCTCCCGCCTTCGCGGCGACGCTCGAGCCCGTCGGCAAGGCCTTCGTCGGACTGATCAAGATGATGATCGCGCCGATCATCTTCTGCACCATCGTCATCGGCATCGGCTCCATCGCGAAGGCCGCCACGGTCGGCAAGGTCGGCGGACTCGCGCTGGGCTACTTCATCGTGATGTCGACCTTCGCCCTGGCGATCGGCCTCGTCGTCGGCAACATCCTGCACCCGGGCGAGGGCCTCGACATCTCGAGCGCCACCTACGACACCAGCGACCTCAAGGCCGAGAGCACCAGCGACTTCGTCCTCGGGATCATCCCCGTCTCGCTGTTCTCCTCGCTCGTGGACGGCAGCATCCTGCAGACCCTCTTCGTCGCGCTGCTCGTCGGCTTCGCGCTGCAGAAGATGGGCGCCAAGGGCCAGCCGATCCTCGGAGCGATCAAGCAGCTCCAGGTCCTGGTCTTCCGCATCCTCTCGATGGTGCTCTGGGTCGCCCCGATCGGCGCGTTCGGCGCCATCGCCGCGGTCGTCGGCAAGACCGGCTGGGGAGCGGTCGTCGCTCTCGCCACCCTGATGATCGGCTTCTACATCACCTGCGCGATCTTCGTGGTCGTCGTCCTCGGCCTGCTGCTGCGCCTGGTGACCGGCGTCAGCATCTTCTCGCTGATGAAGTACCTGGCCCGCGAGTACCTGCTCATCGTCGGCACCTCCTCCTCGGAGGCGGCGCTGCCCCGCCTGATCGCGAAGATGGAGCACCTCGGCGTCTCCAAGCCCGTCGTCGGCATCACCGTGCCCACCGGCTACTCCTTCAACCTCGACGGCACGGCGATCTACCTCACGATGGCGTCGCTGTTCATCGCCTCGGCCACCGGAGCGCCGATGTCGATCCCGGAGCAGATCGGCCTCCTCCTCTTCATGATGATCGCCTCGAAGGGCGCCGCGGGCGTCACCGGAGCGGGCCTGGCCACGCTGGCCGGCGGCCTCCAGTCCTTCCGTCCCGACCTGGTCAACGGCGTCGGCGTGATCGTCGGCATCGACCGCTTCATGTCCGAGGCCCGCGCGGTCACCAACTTCACCGGCAACGCGGTCGCCACCCTTCTCGTGGGCACCTGGACCAAGCAGATCGACATGGTGCAGGTCCGCGAGGTCCTCGGCGGGCGCTCGCCCTTCGACGAGACCACGCTCGGAGCGGACGAGCACGAGGCCCCCGCGTCGGGCACCTCGATCACCGAGGGGATCGCCTCGATCCAGGACTCCGACGAGGCGTCGCGGATGCGTGCGGAGATCGCGGCCAAGCGCTAGCCGATCCGATCGCGAAGGCCCCGCCTCCCGGAACCGGTCCGGGAGGCGGGGCCTCCGTCGTGCGAGGGTCAGTGCCTCCGCACCCCGAGCAGAGGCAGGGTCACCGAGCAGAGCGGCCCGATCAGCACCGCGAAGAGGAGGGTGCCGAGGCCGGCGTCGCCGCCGAGGGCCCAGCCGATGAGCAGCACCGTGAGCTCGACGCCCGAGCGCGCCACCCAGATCGGCAGGCCCGTGCGGGTGTGCAGGCCCAGCATCAGTCCGTCGCGGGGCCCCGGACCGAGGTGGGCGCCGATGTAGATCCCGCTCGCGACCGCCAGAAGCACGAGGCCTCCGGCGAAGAGCAGGCCGCGGGCCCACCACTCGTCCGGCGTCGCCAGCACGCGCAGCCCGACATCGATCATCGTGCCGACCACGAGCACGTTCAGCACGGTGCCGAGACCGGGCCGCTGTCGGAGGGGGATCCACAGCAGCAGGACGAGCAGGCCGATCACGTTCGTGAGCAGTCCGATCCCGAGCCCGGTCTGGTGCGCGACCCCCTGGGCGAAGACGGTCCACGGGTCCACGCCGATCGCCGCTCGGATCATCATCGCGTCGGCGAATCCGTAGAGGATCAGGCCCACCAGCAGGCGCGGCACGGGTCGGAGGCGCCACTGGCCCGCTGGGGGAGCGGCGGCGGCGACAGGAGCGGTGAGGGTCATGGACTCATCACAGCGCGGCATTGGCCTTCTTCGCGCGGTCCAATCCGGCTACCTTGGACGCATGGCTGATGTCCACTTCGGCGCGCGCGCCCTGCAGACCCTCCTCGGCGACTGGCGCGAGCAGCGCGGCACCCGGCCCGCCTACCTCGCGCTGGCCGACCGGATCCGCCTCCTCGGGATCGACGGCCGCATCCCCGCGGGCAGCCGCCTGCCCGCCGAGCGCGAGCTCTCGGCCCGCCTCGGCGTCAGCCGCACGACCGTGGCCGCCGCGTACCGCGAGCTGCGCGACAGCGGCTACCTCGTCAGCGTGCGCGGCTCCGGCAGCGTCACCCGCCTGCCGGGAGCGGCCGTGCACGCGGTGCCCTCGCTCGCGCCGGACTTCCTCGACTTCACCAAGGCGGCACTGCCCGCCGTCCCCGAGCTGGCCGAGGCGTACACCCGCGCGGCGCAGGCGGCCCCCGAGCACTTCGACTCCGGCTCCTACGACACGGTCGGCCTGCCGGTGCTGCGCCGCGCGATCGCCGAGCGCTACACCGCGCGGGGTCTGCGCACCGAGCCCGGCCAGATCATGGTGACCATCGGCGCGCAGCACGCGATCGCGCTCGTCGCCCGCACCCTGCTCGCGCGGGGCGACCGGGCGCTGATCGAGGCCCCGACCTACCCGCACGCCTACGAGGCCCTCCGGCTGGCCGGCGCGCGGCTCGTGCCGGTGAACGTCGACGGGGCGGACGGCTGGGACGGAGAGGGCCTGATCGCCGCGCTGCGCGGCACGAGCCCGAGCCTGGCCTACCTGATGCCCGACTTCCACAACCCGACGGGCCGCTCCATGGCCGCCGAGCTGAGGGAGCGGGCGATCGCCGCCGCGGCGCGGCAGGGCACGCTGATCATCGCCGACGAGACGACGGCCGAGCTCGACATCGACCGGCGGATGACGCCGCTGCCGTTCGCCGCCTACGGGCCCGAGGGGACGGTGCTCTCGATCGGCTCCGTCGGCAAGACACTGTGGGGCGGCATCCGGATCGGCTGGATCCGCGCCGAGCGGGCGGTGATCCGCAAGCTGGCGCTGGCGCGCTCGGCGAGCGACCTCGGCACGCCGATCCTGGAGCAGCTCCTGGTCGCGGACATGCTCGGCCGGATGGACGGCGTGCTGGAGCTGCGGCGCTCGCAGCTGCGCGCGGGCCGCGACCACCTCGAGGCGGCCCTGGCGCGCGCGATCCCGGAGTGGAGCGTGCCGCGGGTCTCGGGCGGCCTCTCCACCTGGGTGGGCCTGGGCCGGCCGGCGAGCTCGCAGCTCGCGCTCGCCGCCCGGACGGCGGGCCTGCTGATCACCGCGGGCCCGCGCTTCGGGATCGACGGCGCCTTCGAGCGGTTCCTCCGCATCCCGATCGGCTACTCGCCCGAGGCGACCGACCGGGCCGTGGAGGCGCTCGCGACGGCGTGGGCGCAGGTCGCGCGGCACCCGGCAGCCGACCCGGGGTACCTCGCCGACGTGGTCTGAGGTGGAGTGCCCGCCGGGCGTGTGAGATCGTTCTCTCATGAGTGACGGGTACGGCTACCTGCTGGTCCACTTCGTGGAGGACCGGACCGGCCACAGCGAGAAGATCTTCCTCTCGCTCAGCCGGGGCGACGATCCGCTGCGCTGGCGCGCGCTCGGGCCGGTGCTGGAGTGGACCGGCGGCACGGGCGGCGTCCGCGACCCCCACATCGTCCGCGGGCCGCGGGGCTTCCACCTCGTCGCCACCGACCTCCGCGTCTGGCGGCCCGAGGGCCCGGACTGGGACCACTACCGGCACCGGGGGAGCCGCGACCTCGTGGTCTGGGACTCCCCGGACCTCCTCGAGTGGTCCGAGCCGCGCGCGGTCGCCGTCGCTCCCGAGGGCGCGGGCATGGCCTGGGCGCCGGAGTCGGTCTACGACCCGGTCTCGGGCGACTTCCTCGTGCACTGGTCCTCCGGCCTGGCCGAGGACGGCGACCCCGCCACCGGCGAGACGGGCGACAGCCGCATCCTGATGTCCCGCACGCGCGACTTCCGCACGTTCGCCGAGCCCGAGACCTACCTGCGGCTGCCCGGCGGAGTGATCGACATGACGCTGCTGATCGAGGGCACGGCCGTCCACCGCTTCGCCAAGCAGCACGACGAGGCCCCCGACACGATGCAGGTGTTCCAGCAGGTCGGCTCCTCCCTCCTCGCGGACGACTTCGCCACCGTCGCCCGGGGGATCGGGCAGGAGCTCGGCCCGAGCATCGAGGGGCCGCTGGTCTTCCGGCACCACCGCGAGGAGCGCTGGTCGCTCTGGGTCGACCAGTACGCCCTCCGCCCCTACGGCTACCGCGCCTACACGAGCACCGACCCGGCCTCGGGCCGCTGGGAGCTCGCGGAGGAGTTCGACCTGCCCGAGGACACCAAGCACGGAGCGGTCCTCCCGCTCACCCGATCCGAGTACACGGCGCTCGACGAGCGCCACCCCGCCTGAGAGGCCCCGCATGACCGACTTCAGCCCCCGTCTCGCCGACGCCCTCGTCACCGTCCTCGGTGCCGACGGCGCTCCGCTCGCCCACGCCGACGTGACGGTCGAGCAGCGCCGCCACGCCTTCGCCTTCGGCTGCACCCCTCCGAGCACCGACCCCGCGCGCGCCGAGGAGCGCCGGCTCTGGCTCGACCTGTTCGACACGGCGACGCTCCCCGTCTACTGGGGACGCTTCGAGCCGGAGCGCGGCCGCACCGCGACGGAGGAGGTGCTCGCCGAGGCGCGCGCGCTCGCCGCGGACGGCGTCCGCCTGAAGGGGCACCCGCTCGTCTGGCACTACGTGAAGCCGGAGTGGCTCGACGCGCTGCCGCTGGACGAGGCCGAGCAGCTCCTCCGCGCGCGCATCCGCCGGGAGGTGGGCGCCTTCGCCGGGCTGATCGACACCTGGGACGCGATCAACGAGGTCGTCATCATGCCGCGCTTCGCGAACGACCCGGACGGCGTGACGAACGCCGTCACCCGCCTCGCCCGCGAGAATGGACGCGTCGGCATGGTCGAGCTGGCCTTCTCGGAGGCGCGCAGCCTCGGCACCGGACCGGTGCTCGTGCTGAACGACTTCGACCTCGGGCCCGAGTACGAGCGGCTGATCGAGGACGTGCTCGAGGCCGGGATCCGGCCCGACGCGATCGGCCTGCAGTCGCACATGCACCAGGGGTTCCGCGGGGAGGAGCAGATCGCGGCGATCTGCGACAGGTTCGCGCGCTTCGGCCTGCCGCTGCACTGGACCGAGACCACCCTCGTCTCGGGCGAGCTGATGCCCGCCGAGATCGAGGACCTCAACGACCACGTGGTCGAGGACTGGCCGACCACTCCGGAGGGGGAGGCGCGGCAGGCGGACGAGATGGTGCGGCACTACGAGACGCTGGTCGCGCATCCGGCGGTCGAGGCGATCACCTACTGGGGCTTCGACGACGCCGGCGCCTGGCTCGGAGCGCCGGGCGGGTTCCTCCGCCGCGACGGGAGCCCGAAGCCGGCCTACGAGGCGCTGCGCTCGCGGATCCGCGGGGACTGGTGGCTCGAGCCGACGGTGCTCCGGACGGACGCCGAGGGGCGCGTCGGCGTCCGGGCCTTCGCCGGGGACTTCGCGCTCTCGAGCGCGGGGGCGGGCGCTGCAGTGAGCCTCCCCGTCGGGTCGTCGACGGCGGAGGTCCGCCTGGGCTGAGGGCGTCCGGGCCCGCCGGTGGCGCGGGTCGCCCCGTCGCGCGCCCCGGAACGCCGCGTCCCTCCCAACACTCAGTCGGCTGATGGAAGACTCGGAGGGTGCATCTCCTCGCGGTCCTCAGCATGAAGAACCGGGCGCTCATCGCGCTCGTCACCGTCGTCATCGCCGTCTTCGGCGGAGTCGCCCTGACCGGGCTCAAGCAGGAGCTCGCGCCGTCGATCTCCTTCCCGCAGCTCGCCGTCGTCACGTCCTACCCGGGCGCCGCTCCGGAGGTGGTCAACGACGACGTCTCGACGCCGATCGAGACCGCCATCCAGGGGGTGCCGGGGCTCGAGACGACCAGCGCGACGTCCTCAACGGACTCCTCCCTCATCTCGGCGTCCTTCACCTACGGCACCGACCTCGCCACCGCCGAGCAGAAGATCCTGCAGGCGATCAACCGGATCAAGAGCACGCTCCCGGACGGCGTCGACCCGCAGGTGGTCACCGGCTCCCTCGACGACCTGCCGGTGCTGCAGCTCGCCGTGTCGAGCGACGGCGACGCGGACGCGCTGGCCGAGCGCCTGCGCACCACGGTCATCCCGGACCTGGAGAAGGTCGAGGGCGTGCGCGAGGCGGCGCTCGTCGGCGAGACCGCCCAGCGCGTCACGATCACTCCGGACGACGCGGCGCTCGCCGCGGCCGGCCTCTCGACCGGCGACATCCGCTCGGCCCTGCAGCAGAACGGCGTGCTCGTCGCGGGCGGACAGATCACCCAGGACGGGTCGACCTTCTCGGTGCAGTCGGGCGTCAAGCTCGACTCGACCGACGCGATCGCGGCGCTGCCGCTGCTGCCGTCCGCAGGTGCCTCCGCGGGTGCGGGCGGCGCCGGTGCGTCAGCGGGCGCGGGTGCCTCCGCGGGTGCCGGGGCTTCCGCCGGCGGCTCCGACGCCGGAGCGGCGGCGGGAGGCGCGGCCGTGACCGCAGAGCCGACGGTCACCACCCTCGGCTCCGTCGCGACGGTCGCCGTCACCGACGCCCCCGTCACCTCGATCTCGCGCGTCAACGGCCAGCCCGCCCTGACCCTCTCGATCACGAAGCTCCCGGCCGCGAACACCGTCGATGTGTCGACCGGCGTGGCCGCGCTGCTCCCGGACCTCGAGGAGTCGATCGGCGACAACGCCGCCTTCACCCCGGTCTTCGACCAGGCGCCCTACATCCAGGAGTCGATCGCGTCGCTCGCGCAGGAGGGGGCGCTCGGCCTCGTCTTCGCCGTGCTGGTGATCCTGCTGTTCCTGCTGTCGGTGCGCTCGACCCTGGTCACGGCCATCTCGATCCCGACCTCGGTGCTGATCACCTTCATCGGCCTGCAGACGGCCGGCTACACCCTCAACATCCTGACCCTCGGCGCGCTCACCATCGCGATCGGCCGTGTGGTCGACGACTCCATCGTCGTGATCGAGAACATCAAGCGGCACCTCGACGCGGGTGAGGACCGGGCCCGGACCATCGCGGTCGCCGTCCGCGAGGTCGCCGGCGCGATCACCGCCTCCACGATCACCACGGTCGCGGTGTTCCTGCCGATCTCGTTCGTCGGCGGCACCACGGGCGAGCTGTTCCGGCCCTTCGCGCTGACCGTGTCGATCGCCCTGCTCGCCTCCCTCGTGGTGGCGCTGACGATCGTGCCGGTGCTCGCCTACTGGTTCCTCCGCCCCTCGAAGCGGCCGGCGGTGCGCCAGGCCGCGCAGGCGGCGCTCGCGGAGGAGCGCGCGGCGGCCGGAGGGGCACCCGCCTCGGGGGTCCCGGCCGACACCGCCGCGCCGGTCGAGGAGGCCCCGCACCACGGCGCCCACGCCGCTCCCCGGCGGGCGCGCGGGCTGCAGTCGGTGTACGGCCCGATCATCCACTGGACGCTGAAGCACTCGGTCGTCACCGTCCTCCTCGCGCTGCTCGTGCTCGTCGGGACCGGTGCGCTGTACCCGCTGATGAAGACGAACTTCCTCGGCTCCAGCGGGCAGGACACCTTCACCGTCACACAGACGGTCCCCGTCGGCCAGAGCCTCGACGCGCAGGACGCGACGGCGCAGCAGGCGAGCACGGCGATCCTCGGCGTCGACGGCGTCGAGACCGTCCAGCTCACCGTCGGCTCCTCCGGCGGTCTGCAGAGCGCGTTCGGCGGGGGAGGAGGCGGCGGCACCTCGATCCGCTACTCCGTCACCACCGATGAGTCGGCCGACCAGGAGGCCGTGCAGGCGGACGTCCGCGACGCGCTGTCGGGCGTCGCCTCGGCCGAGGACATCAGCGTCGCCGCCTCCTCCGGCTTCGGCGCCTCCTCGGACATCGAGGTCGACCTCTCGACCGCCTCGCAGAGCGACCTCCAGAGCGCGAGCGACCAGCTCCTCGAGGCCCTGCGCGGGACCGACGGGATCAGCCAGGCCGAGAGCAACCTCTCCTCCTCGCTGCCCTACATCGCGGTGCGGGTCGACCGCGACGCCGCGGCCCGGGCGGGTCTCAGCGAGGTCGCCGTGGGCACGATCGTCAGCCAGGCGCTCCAGCCCAGCCAGGTCGGCAGCGTCGTGATCGACGACCGCACCCTCTCGATCTACCTGGCCGACGGGCAGCCGCCGGCCACCGTGGACGAGCTGCGGAACCTCGAGGTGCCGACCCTCACCGGCACCGTCGCGCTCTCCACCCTCGCGGCGGTCGAGCAGACGGACGGTCCGGCGAGCATCACCACCGAGCGCGGGCAGCGCACCGCGACCATCACCGTCACCCCGGAGGGCGACGACCTCGCCTCGGCCAACGTCGCCGTGCAGAACGCGATCGACGCGACGGCGCTTCCGGCCGGTGTCGGCGCCTCCCTCGGCGGAGTGACCGCCGACCAGGCCGACGCGTTCTCGCAGCTGGGCATCGCGCTGCTGGTCGCGATCCTGATCGTCTACGTCGTGATGGTGGCGACGTTCCGCTCGCTCCTGCAGCCGCTGCTCCTGCTCGTGTCGGTGCCGTTCGCGGCGACCGGCGCGATCCTCCTGCAGGTGATCACCGGCGTGCCGCTGGGCGTGCCGTCCCTGATCGGCGTGCTGATGCTGATCGGCATCGTCGTCACGAACGCGATCGTGCTCGTGGACCTGGTGAACCAGTACCGCGACCGCGGGATGCCGGTGCGGGAGGCGCTGCTGCACGGCACCGAGCGGCGGCTCCGGCCCATTCTGATGACCGCCCTCGCGACGATCTTCGCCCTCCTGCCGATGGCGCTGGGGATCACGGGCCACGGCGGCTTCATCTCGCAGCCGCTGGCGATCGTCGTGATCGGCGGCCTGGTGTCCTCGACGGTGCTGACCCTCGTGGTCCTGCCCGTCGTCTACAACCTGGTCGAGGGGTATCGTGAGCGGCGGCGTGCCGCCCGCGCCGGGAAGGCGTCGGCATGACGGACATCAGGGATGCGGCCGAGACGGTCGGCTCGCGCTGGCGCAGCGGCCCGGAGCGCGCCACCGCGGTCCTCGACGAGATCGGTCCGGAGCGCTTCGTCGCCCGCGACTTCCGCCCGGGCACGCTCCGGCACCTCGTCCTGATCCGCTTCCGCCCGACGGCGCTGGTCGCCGAGGCGGACGAGGTCACCCGCCGCTTCCTCGCCCTCGCCGACGAGTGCGTCCGCGACGGACGGCCCTACATCGAGTCGATCGAGACCGGGCCGCAGCTGAGCATCGAGGGCGCGGGCGAGGGGTTCGACCGCGCGTTCCTGCTGACCTTCTCCTCCGAGGGCGACCTGCACTACTACCTGGGCCGGCCGGCCGTCGAGGACCCCGCGCACTGGGATCCGGCGCACGACGCGTTCAAGGAGTTCGTCGGGCCGTTCGTCGACACGGCCGGCATCGTCGCGTTCGACTTCCGACCCGAAGAGCACTGATGGCGACTCCCGACTTCGTGCTGCGGCTGCGCGAGCGGATCGGGACCGAGCTGCTCTGGCTCACCGGCGTGACCGCGGTGATCCTCCGCGAGGAGCCGGCGCTCGAGGTCCTGCTCGTCCGGCGCGCCGACACCGGAGCCTGGACGGCCGTCACCGGGATCATCGACCCGGGCGAGACCGTCGCCGGCACCGCCCGCCGCGAGGCGCAGGAGGAGGCGGGCGTCGAGATCGAGGTCGAGCGCCTCGTGCAGGTGCACACCCTCCCGCCGATGCAGTACCCCAACGGGGACCGCTCGCAGTACCTCGACCACGTGGTGCGCTGCCGCTGGATCTCGGGGGAGGCCCACGTCGCGGACGACGAGTCGACCGAGGTCGGCTGGTTCGCGCCCGACGCGCTGCCGCCGATGTCGGACGAGCACCGCGCCCGGATCGAGCGGGCGCTGTCGGACGAGCAGGGCTGCTCGATCGACTGACGGCGGGGGTGCGCGCCGGACGAGGGCGGGGCCGCCTCTCGGGAGCGGCACAGGGATGGCGCCGGGCGTCCTGCCGTGTCGGCCTCCGACCGGGCGGGCCCTCGGGCCGGGCTCCTCGGACCCGGTTCGCCTCGGATCGGGCGCTGCTCAGACCGGACGCGCGAAGCAGAGCACCGCATCGTCGCCGACGTGGGCTCCGAAGCCGTCGATCGCCGTGAAGCCGAGCGCCCCGGCCGCTGGGGCGAGCTCCGGCGCGGCGGCCAGGCGCAGCGTGCGGATCCGCTGCACCCGCGCCCACGACTCCGCCGCCGCGACGAGCCGTCGGGCGACTCCCGTGCGCCGGTGGACGGAGGCGACCACGAGCTCCAGCACCTCGGCGAAGTCGTCCGGGCCGGGAGCGAGCACCAGCACGCCGGACGCCGCCCCGTCGATCCGGGCGACCAGGACGCGGGCGTGCGGGGGCGGGACCGCGGCGAGGAGGCCCTCCGCTCCGGCTGCGTCCTCGAGGCGGACGACGACTCCGCTCACGAGCCCAGGTGGGCGCGGAGGAACTCGACGACCCGAGCACGCAGAGCGTCGTCGAGCAGCGCGATCGAGTGCAGCGAGCCGGGAAGGACGAGGAGGTCGACGCTCGAGCCCGCTCCGCGCAGCGCCTCGGCGAAGCGGGTCGACTGGCTGAGCGCGACCCGTTCGTGCGCCGCGTGCGCGATGAGGAACGGCGGCTCGGAGCCGTCCACCTGCGCGAGGGGCGAGGCGGCGGTCGCAGCGGGGCAGGAGGCGAGGTCCGCGCAGTCGAGGTAGCTGCGCACGGCGGCCGCGACTCCGACCACCGGGTCGTCGTCGGCGAGGCCGGCGGCGCTGAGATCGGAGGGGCCGCTCAGGTCGACCACGGCGGCCAGGCGGGACGAGGTCGACGGCAGCGTGCCGAGCAGAGAGGCGAGGTTGCCGCCGGCCGAGCCGCCGAAGGCCGCCACCCGTTCCGTATCGATGCCGAAGCGCGCGGTCTGCTCCGGCTCGAGCAGCCAGTCGAGGGCGGCCGTCACATCGTCGAGCTGCGCGGGGAACACGGCGGCGGGCGCGAGGCGGTAGTCGACCGAGACGGCGACGAACCCCTCCGATCCGAGCCACTGGCAGATCGGACGCCAGTTCGCGTCCGCCTTGCCTCCACGGGCCCAGCTGCCGCCGTGCACGACGAGGACGGCGGGCCGCGGCTTCGCCGACAAGGCAGGGGAGGAGCAGACGTCGACGCTCTGCCCGGTGCTCGCGTCGTAGACGACGTCGGCCGTCACGCTCACGCCGGACCAGTCGGGTGCGGGTGCCGCTCCGAGCGCCTGCGCCACCGGCTCCGAGACGGGAGTGGTGCTCGCGCAGCCCGAGAGGAGCAGTGCGAGGGCGGCCAGGACCGCGGCGACGCGTCGCGGGGATCGGGTGGGCTCGCGCATGAGTGCGATCAGCGTACGGGGTGCCCGGCGCCCCGGATGCGGCACCCCCGCGATCAGGGGGTGCCGGGCTCGCGCTGCAGCCGGACCAGGACGACCCCCGCGAGGATCAGCGCGCCGCCGCCGAACTGGATCGGCGCGGGCAGCTCGCCGAGGATCAGCCACGCGGCCGCGATCGAGAACAGCACCTCCGTCAGCCCGACGAAGGAGGCGATCCGCGTGCCGAGACGGCGTCCGCCCTCGATCCCGAGCAGATACGCCAGCACCGTCGACATGCCGAGGATCACGCCCGCGGGAAGGAGCCAGCTGACCTCCGCTCCGACGAACACCACCTCTCCGAACGTCGCGCGCAGCGGTGTGACGCCGAGCGCCCCGAGTGCCAGCAGGATCGCGGCGCCGACCGTCATCGCCCCCGCCGTGAGCGCGATCGGCGGCAGCTCCGGATCCACCCGACCGGCGATGACGTAGTAGACGCACAGGCCGAGCGAGGCGGTCAGCGCCCAGGCGATGCCGACCAGCTCGGGCGTCGACTCGCCGGACAGGTCGAGCACGAGCACCAGGCCGCCGAGCGCGAGCGCGGAGCCGGCGAGGGTGAAGCGGCCGGGGTGCCGGCGCGTGCGCGCCCAGGCGAAGAGGACGAGGAACACCGGCGCGAGGTACTCGATCAGCAGGGCGACGCCGACCGACATGTGCTCGATCGCGCTGTAGAAGCAGAGCTGCGCGGCGATCACGGCGAAGACTCCGTAGAGGGCGATCGTGCCGAGGTTGCGGCGGAGCACGGGCCAGCGGCCGCGGAGGGACAGGATCGCCGGGATCGCGAGGATCAGGGCCGCGCCGCCCGCCCGCCAGAGGACCGCGGACGCCGGCGTCCAGCCCGCCTCGAGGAGCGGCTTCACGAACGGCCCGCCCAGACCGAACGCCGCCGACGCGGCCAGCGCCGCGACGAGGCCGGAGCCGAGGCGCCGTGCAGGCGCGGGCGCGCTCGCGGCGGGGAGGGTGACGGCGGCGGTGCTCTCGGCGGTCATGGCCGGCTCCTTCAGGAGTCAAAAGGATTACACTCGTGACAGCGAGCTGATCGCACACTACTGAGCCGCACTGTCAGGAGTCAACATGGTGTTCGCCTATGACGTCGAGGCGTCGCTCACCTCCACCGCCACCCTCGTCAACACGCTCCCCGAGCTGTCGCCGTCCGGCGAGGACGAGATGGCGACGATCGAGCAGCTGGACGACTTCCTCCTCGAGAACCGGTACACGGGCAGCCGCGACGGATCGGCCGAGGAGCTGGAGGCCGTGCGGGCGATCCGCTCCTCCCTCCGCACCCTCTGGCTCACGCGGGCCGAGGAGGACCTCGTCCCCGTCGTCAACGGGATGCTCGACTCCGGCCGCGCGCTCCCGCAGCTGGTCCGGCACGGACCCTACGGCTGGCACCTCCACGCGACGCGCGACGAGAGCCCGCTCGCCACGCGCATCCTGGTCGAGGCCGCCATGGCGTTCGTCGACGTGATCCGCGGCGACGAGCGCGAGCGGATCCGCGTCTGCGCGGCGGAGGACTGCGAGGCGGTGCTCGTGGACTTCTCCCGCAACCGCTCGAAGCGCTACTGCGACACGGGCAACTGCGGCAATCGCGCGAACGTGGCCGCGTACCGGGCCCGGCGGGCGTCGCAGTAGCGGACGGGCGGTCGTTGCGCGCGGGCGCGCGTCGATCGTGCTGCGGCTCGGGGCCGGGGGGCTGTATGCGGGGCGACTCCGCGGGGGACCGGTTGCGGAGGTGCGCGACTCCCGGGCTTCGCGGCTCCCGACCTGAGCGGCTCCTGGCCGCACGTCTCCCCGCCCTAGCCAGGCTCCGGGGCCGCGTGTAGACTCGCTCGGTCGGCTCTTGACACCGTGCGTTCTCGTGCGGATGGGTTTGTTAGTCAAGTGGGCCGAGTCTCCGACAGTCGTCGTGAGACGAATCACATGTGTGAATCGGCCCCGGTCAATGACTCGCCCGGGTTCTCCCCCTGCTGCCCCGCAGCAGTCCAGCGCACGGACGCCCCTCACGACGGGGCTCCTCCGGCGTCGCCTCCTCGCGCACGACCTGAACCCAGGAAGAACTGCCATGCCCAAGAACAAGAAGCCCGCCGGCGGACGTCCGGCCAAGAACTTCGAGCCCAACCGCTTCGGCGCCTCGAGCGGCAAGTCCCAACTCGGCGGCCGCTCGCGCTTCCCCGGCGCCAAGCCGGGCTCGCGCAGCGAGGGCCACCGCGGATTCCGCGCCGTCGACGAGAACGCCCCCAAGAAGGCGCGCTGGAACGCCGACGAGCGCGCCGAGCGGGCCACCGAGCGCGCCGATCGGCCCGCCCGCGGGAACGACCGCGACGAGCGGCCCTCGCGCGGCTACGACCGCGACGCGCGTCCGGCCCGCTCGAACGACCGTGACGAGCGTCCGGCCCGTTCCTACGGGCGCGATGAGCGTCCTGCGCGTTCCTTCGACCGGAGCGACCGCCCGGCCCGTTCCTTCGACCGCGATGCGCGTCCGGCCCGCTCGAACGATCGCGACGATCGTCCGGCGCGTTCCTACGGGCGCGATGAGCGTCCGGCGCGTTCCTTCGACCGGAGCGACCGCCCGGCCCGTTCCTTCGACCGTGACGCGCGTCCGGCCCGCTCGAACGATCGCGACGAGCGTCCGGCCCGTTCCTACGGGCGCGACGAGCGTCCGGCGCGTTCCTTCGACCGGAGCGACCGCCCGGCCCGTTCCTTCGACCGCGATGCGCGTCCGGCCCGCTCGAACGACCGCGACGATCGTCCGACCCGCTCCTACGGACGCGACGACCGGCCCGCCCGCACCGGCGACCGCGACGAGCGCCCCTCGCGCGGCTACGACCGCACCGAGCGTCCCGCCCGCTCGTTCGACCGCAGCGACCGTCCGGCCCGCTCCTTCGACCGGGACGCGCGTCCCTCGCGCGGCCACGACCGCGGCGACCGCCCGACCCGCTCGTTCGACCGCGACTCCCGGCCCTCGCGCCGCGACTCCGGCTCGGACTTCTACCCCAGCCGCGACGCCCGTGCGCCGCACCAGGCCGACGACGTCGTGCTCGAGCGCCTCGAGGCGACGGCCACGCTCGCCGTCGACGTCGAGGGCGTCACCTTCGGCGACCTCGGCCTGGGCGGGAACATCGTCCGGATGCTGACCGAGCTCGGAGCGGCCGCGCCGTTCCCGATCCAGGCCGCGACCATCCCCGAGGTGCTCGCCGGCAAGGACGTCCTCGGACGCGGCAAGACCGGCTCCGGCAAGACCATCGCCTTCGGCGCCCCTGTCGTCGAGCGCCTGATGGAGAACAACGGAGCGAAGGGCCGCAAGCCGGGCCGCGCTCCGCGCGCGCTCATCCTCGCGCCGACCCGCGAGCTCGCCATGCAGATCGACCGGACGATCCAGCCGATCGCCCGCTCCGTCGGCCTGTTCACGACGACCATCTACGGCGGCGTCCCCCAGTACAAGCAGGTCGGAGCCCTCCAGCGCGGAGTCGACATCGTCATCGCGACGCCGGGCCGCCTCGAGGACCTCGTCGAGCAGGGCCGCCTCGACCTCTCGAACATCACCATCACGGTGCTCGACGAGGCCGACCACATGTGCGACCTCGGCTTCCTCGAGCCGGTGCAGCGCATCCTCCGCCAGACCGCCGACGGCGGCCAGCGGCTGCTGTTCTCGGCCACGCTCGACAAGGGCGTCGCGACGCTCGTCGACGAGTTCCTGGTCGAGCCGAGCGTCCACGAGGTCGCCGGCGAGGACCAGGCGTCCTCGACCATCGACCACCGCGTGCTCCTGATCGAGCACCGCGACAAGGCCGAGATCATCGAGCAGCTCGCCGCCCGCCAGGGCAAGACGCTGATCTTCGCCCGGACCCGCGCGTTCGCGGAGCAGCTCGCGGAGCAGCTCGACCACGCGGACATCCCCGCGACGAGCCTCCACGGCGACCTCAACCAGTCGCGCCGCACCCGCAACCTCGCACTGCTCACCAGCGGACGCGTGGACGTGCTGGTCGCGACCGATGTGGCCGCGCGCGGCATCCACGTCGACGACATCGACCTGGTGATCCAGGCGGACGCTCCCGACGAGTACAAGACGTACCTCCACCGCTCCGGCCGCACCGGCCGCGCGGGCAAGACGGGCACGGTCGTGACGCTCATCACGCGCAACCGCCGCCGCCGCATGGAGGAGCTGCTCGACCGTGCCGAGATCGAGGCCGAGATGATCGAGGCCCGCCCCGGCGACCGCGTCCTGCGCGAGATCAGCGCCCCGGCCGAGTAGCCGCCGACCGCACGACGACGAGGCGCGGACCCCTGCATCGGGGTCCGCGCCTCGTCGTCTTTCGTGGTGGGTGCTGTGGTGCGGCGTGACGGCGAGTGCCGGGTCGTGGTGACCCTCCGACTCCGCGCTGCGCAGGGCTCCGCGCTGTGCGGCTTCCCGTGGGGCGGCGCTGCGTTGCGCGACTCTGTGCTGGACGGCTCTGTGCTGGACGACTCTGTGCCGGACGACTCTGCAGTGTCCGGCTTCGCGGAGGGCTTCTGCACGCACGAACGCCGAAGGGCGGACACCTCGCGGTGCCCGCCCTTCGGCGTGTTCACCGGCCGGAGCCGGTGAGGGGAATCAGCTGGCCGGGGGGGTCAGCACGGTGTCGATGAGGTAGACGGTCGCGTTGGCGGTCTGGACGCCACCGCAGATGACGGACGCGTCGTTGACCTTCAGGTCGTCGCCGGAACCGGTGACGGTGAGGTTGCCACCCTGGACGGTGGCGTGGTCGCCGGCGATCGCGTCAGGGGCGATCTGGCCGGGGACGACGTGGTAGGTCAGGATCGAGGACAGCGTGGCGGCGCCCTCGGGGGTCTTGAGGGAGTCGACGGTCGCGGCGTCGAGCTTGGCGAACGCGTCGTCGACCGGGGCGAAGACGGTGAACTCGCCGCTGTTCAGCGTGTCGACGAGGTTGACGTCGGGGTTGAGGCCACCGGAGACCGCAGCGGTCAGGGTGGTGAGCAGCGGGTTGTTCGACGCGGCGGTCGCAACGGGGTCGAGCGACATGCCCTCGACCGAGCCGGCGCCGTCCGGGACCTGCTCGGCGTAGGCGGCACAGCCGGGGCCGACGAGGTTCGCGGCCGGGTCCATGGTCGCCATGGGGGTCGAGGAGGCGGAGGCCGACGAGGTGGCCATCGGGGTCGACATCTCGGTCGCCGCGTCGCTGGCGGCGGTGGTCGAGCCGCTTCCGCTCGAGCAGGCGGTGAGGCCGAGGGCGGCGGTGCCCAGCAGGGCGAATGCGGCGAGGGCGGAACGCTTGGTGGATCGCATGGGATTACTCCTTCGTGAGACGGCCCCCACGTGATGCGGAGGACCTGTTCTGTGTGGACCGTGTCGCGGCCGTTGACATGTGTTCGGAGCCCTCCCTGCGGGGGTTTGGATTTCTTTCGGTGATCTAGGTAACGGCTTCGTAACGGCAGGGAACCGGGACGGCGGGGAGCTGCTCCGCCGCGTCGATTACCCTGGAGACGTCGCGCGCACGCGTCGACGCGACGACGAGAGGACGGGCGAGTGCAGACCCGAGGTGCACGAGTGGCTCGCGGCGTCGCCGCCGCTCTCGCAGCGACCGCCACGGCCGCCGCCTCCCACACGCTCGCGGGCGCCGAGACCCCCGCTCCTGCCGTGCTCGCCCTCGCCGCGGCGTTCGCCGTCGTCGTCTGCGTCCTCCTCTCGGGGCGCCGTCTGTCCCTTCCCCGGCTGACGCTCTCCGTGCTCCTCAGCCAGATCGCGTACCACGGCCTCTTCCTCATCACGGGCAGCGGTGGGGAGGTGAGCGTGGTCGGGACGACGGGCACCGGCGCGCACTTCCACGACGGGTCGACCATCGAGCTGATCGCCGGCGGAGGCGGACACGCGACTCACGCTCCGCTGATGCTCGTCGCCCACCTCGCTGCGGCTGCCTTCACGATCGCGGCGTTCCGGTACGGCGAGCGCCTCTTCTGGACGCTGGGAGCAGGCCTCCAGCGCGTCGTCGTACGGATCGTCGCCCGCGCGTCCGCGGTCGCACTCCCGTCGGCCCCCGGCGTCTCGATAACGGGTACCCACGAGCCGCGGGCGACTCGATCCCTCGACGCGGTCCTCTCGATCCTCCGGCACCGCGGGCCGCCGCTGCGGGTCCTCCGCGCCGCCTGACGCCCCTCCCGTGCGGGAGCGGCTCCGGTCGGCGCCCCGCACGCACCGCGAACCCGCGCTGCGTCCAGAACTCCCGGCCCCGCGCCGGATCTCCCCCGAGGACACGACCGTCATGACCCGTTCTTCTTCTTCTTCTTCTTCTTCTTCTTCCTTCTCGCGGCTCCGCCTCGTCGGCAGCGGCGCACTCGTCGCCGTCGGATCGATCGCGCTCGCTGTCGCCGCGCCCACGGCGGCCAGCGCCCACGTGACCGCGGCGGCGAGCAGCACCGCCGCCGGCTCGTACACGGTGGTGACGTTCTCGCTGGCCCACGGCTGCGAGGGCTCGCCGACGACGGGACTCACGATCACGATGCCCGACGGCATCAACTCGGTCAGCCCGACGATCAACCCGAACTGGGACGTCGTGAAGAACGAGGTCGCGATCGCCGACCCGGTCACCGACTCCCACGGGAACACCGCGACCAAGCGGGTCTCGGACGTGGTCTACACGGCGAAGACGCCCCTCGCCGACGGCTACCGCGACACCGTCGCCCTCCAGCTTCAGCTCCCCGAGGACGCAGCCGGCTCCACGCTGGAGTTCCCCGTGCTGCAGACGTGCGAGACCGGCAGCACCGCCTGGGACCAGCCGACCGTCGACGGCCAGGACGAGCCCGAGCTGCCCGCTCCCACCGTCGCGGTGACCGCGGCGGAAGCAGGGTCCGGCCACGGGGGCGGACACGACGACGACGGCGACGGTGACGACGCGGTCGCGACCACCGCCTCGGCGACGACGGCCACGAGCGGCGACGACGTGCTCGCCCGCATCCTCGGAGTCGGCGGGCTCGTCGTCGGCGCGGTCGGCTTGGCCGTCGGGCTCGCCTCCCGCCGCCGCGGACCCCGGGCGTCGGCGTGACCCGTCGGAAGGCCCTCGTCGCCGCGACCGCGATCGGGCTGCTCGGCTCGATCGCTGTGGCGGCGCCCGCCAGCGCGCACAACTACCTCGTCTCGACGACTCCCGCTGCGGACTCGACCGTGACGGAGCAGCCGGGAACGCTGGTGCTGACGACGAACGACGACCTGCTCGTCCTCGGGACAGACGGAACGGCGGCGGCTCTGCGCGTCGTCGGGCCGGACGGGCTCTACTACGGCGACGGCTGCGTCAGCGTCGTCGGGCCGGAAGCGTCGATGCCGCTCGAGCTCGGCGCGGCGGGGGAGTACGAGGTGACGTGGCAGGTCGTGTCGACCGACGGGCACCCCGTGTCGGGCCAGTACGCGTTCGACTGGACGCCGGCCGACGGGACCGCGCTCGCCGACGGGTCGGACTCGGTCCCGGACTGCAACGGCACCGTCGCGGTCTCAGGAGGACAGGCCGAGTCCGCCGACGAAGCGCAGGCGACGTCCGGATCGGACCCGGCACTCCTCGAGGACGTCCTGTGGATCGGCGGCGCTCTCGCCGCGGTCGCCGCCGCCATCGGAGTGACGCTCCTCGTGCTGCGACGGCGACCCCGCGACTGAGGCTCGTGAGCCTCCTGGGGTGGCGGTCGGTCAGTTCAGGAGGCTAGCGAGGGGCCCTTCACCGAGACCGGTGAGGACGGCCGCCGCGTCCTCGTAGACGGCGACGGCCCCGGCCTCGCGGAGTTCGTGCTCCGAGGTACCGCCGGAGAGGACTCCGACCGTTGCCAGGCCCGCGCGCTCGGCGGCCAGGACGTCCCAGGTCGCGTCGCCGACCATGACGGCGCGGTCGACGGAGACGCCCGCGCGGTCGAGCGCGATCGAGATCAGGTCGGGTGCTGGCTTGGCGGTCGAGACGTCTGCGCCGCTGGTGACAGCGTGGACGGAGCCGCCGAAGTCGAGGACGTCGAGAAGCACGTCCAGCTCGTTCTGCGGTGCCGAGGTGGCGAGGACGACGTGGACGCCTCGACCGACAAGCGTCGCGATGAGCTCGCGAGCTCCCGGGAGTGGAACGATGCGTGCTGTCGTCTCGGCGTAGTTCTTGGTGTGCAGCGACTTCACCAGTGCGCGCTGCTCCTCCTTCACGTCGTCCTCGAGGAGCATGTCGAGCAGCTCCGACGAGTCTGCGCCGATCGCTCGTTGGATGCGCCAGGCGGGGACGACGAGGTCGGCCTGCCAGAAGGCGCGCGACCACGCCTCGACGTGGAGGAAGTTCGTGTCGGCGAGGGTCCCGTCGATGTCGAAGAGCACCGCGGAGGTCCCCGTCGTCGCGTCTTTCCTGTCCTTCGTTCCTGCCATGTCGCTGCCCCTCTTGTCGCTTCCGCGCCTATCGGCCCGTGCCGTCCACGCTACGCAGGCGCGCCGAAGCGGGCCCGCCCCTTGACCTGCCGGTCTCGACCATCCGACCTGCCCGTGTCACGGCCCGCGGTCTCCGCTCGGACCTGTCCGCCCTCCGCCCTGTCCCCCGGCTCGCCCGGCCGGGTGACATGCTGCCGTCCCGTCGGGCTCGTCCAGCGCAGCGTGCCGTCCGGCTCCTGCCGGTGCGTCCACCCCGTGGTGTGGCGGAGCCGGTGGTGGTGTCGGCAGAGGTGCGCGAGGTTGTCGGCCGACGTGGTGCCTCCGTGCTGCCAGTCGTTCGTGTGGTCGACGTCCGCGTGGCGGGTGCTGCGGGTGCATCCCGGGAACCGGCAGGTCCCGTCGCGGTGCTGGAGGTGGCGACGCAGGTCCGCCGGCACTCGGTAGGAATCGCGTCCGACGGAGAGGACCGCTCCGCTCTCCGGATGGGTGAGCAGCCGCGTGAACGAGGGAGCACCTGCTGCGAGACGCCGCGCGGTCTCCGGATCGACGGGTCCGTATCCGTCGAGGACGGCGGGCTGGTCGGAGCGCCCGAGGAGGGTCAGTGCAGGCACGGTCACCGCGACTTCGGCGCGCACTCCCGCAGGCATCGACGTGCCGTCTCCCTCGGCCGATGTCTCCCCGTCGACCAGCAGCGCAGCGGCGATGTCTGCGCGGAGCTGGCCCAGCGTCCGCTCCTCGTCCGGCAGATCCGCGAGGGAGCGGGCGGCCCGGTCGATCCTGTCCATCGCGCCGAGCACATCGGGAGCTGCGGTGTAGAGGTGCAGGATCGCCATCCCGTCGTCGAGGCCCTCCACCCAGAGCGCGCGTCGACGGGCGCAGTCCCGATGACGTTCGCTGAGCGTCTGCGGGTGCAGCCGTTCCCGGAGCGACCGGAGGGCGCGTCGCAGCTGGGGCGGCGTGCAGGCGACCGCGATCGTCGCGGCCTCCTCGTCGAAGCGCCCACGGACCTCGGCGGGGACGTCGAGCGCTCCTCGCACCACGAGTCGCGCGTGCTCGGGGGAGAGCGCTCCGTCCGCGAGTGCGCGCAACGTCGCCGGGAGGTCGTTCACCAGCAGGCGCGCCTCGTCGACCAGTGCAGAGGCGTGCGCCTCCGAGACCCGAAGTCCCGTCGCGAGCTCCGCGATCAGCGCCCGGTGCGCCGCCTCCGCCCGATCCACCTGCACCTGGACGTGCTCGCCGACGAGCGCCGCCGGTGCCGCCATCGCGAGGCGGCGTGCCTCCTCGACTGCCCGATACCGGGATGCCTCGACGGCGGACCGCTCAGCGTGCCGTGAGCCGGCGAGCGCGAGCGCCTCCGTGAGCGCGTCGTCTACTGTCGCCGATTCCTTCATGCCCTGATCTCACCGGACGAAGTCTCGCCGTGGGCCTCGGGAGCGCCGTTTCATCGGACAGCATCGCGAAGAACCGTCTGTGGAGGAGCGTCGCCCCCTCACACCTTCCGCGGCACCGTGAACACGGTCTCCACTCCCGCCGAGTACAGCACCGAGTCCGGCGCGCGCGTCGCCAGCCCGGGGAAGCCCGCGGCGTCGAGCAGCCCGTCGTCGAGCGCGAGCAGCTCCGCGCGGCGCAGCGGCCACGGCCGGTGCAGGTTGCGGCCGTACCAGGTGGAGCCAAGGTGGCGCTCGTGGTAGGCCCAGCGTGCGGTGAGGAACGAGGCGAGCGGGTCCTCGCCGACCGGGTCGCCCGGGCGGACGACGATCCGGGAGCGGGCGGCCGAGTCCGAGTGCCGGATCGTGTCGTAGATCACCGCGCCGTGGCGGTGCTCGATGCTCATCCGGGCCCAGCGGTAGGGGAGCCCGAACACCGCCTGCGCGGTGAGCACGGGAAGGAGGTGGGAGGCGTCGAGCGAGACGAACACGACTCCGCGTCGTCCCTGCTCGTCGACGGAGTAGAGCCGGACGTTCACCTCGGGGAAGGTGCCGAGCCAGGGCACCCGCGGGCCGCCGAGGAAGGCCGTCCGCGAGAGCCGGAACGGGATCAGGCCCACCCAGGAGGAGCCGTCGTGCTCGTCGGGCCTCGTCCCGGCCGGGAGGTGGGGCGCCACCAGGGCGGGGTCGACCCGCCAGTGCAGGAACGTCGCCTCGGTCCAGCGCTGCTTCAGGATGCGCGGTCCGCCGAGCGCGGGCGCGGAACGGGTGACGGGTTCGACGGAGCTCACGCGCCCATCGTGCTCCGATGTGCTGCGAGCTCGCCCGTGCAGGCGCGCTCAACGGCGTGCGACGAGTGCCTTCAGTGTCTCCAGCACCAGGGCCACCGGTGCGGAGGAGGCGGCGGAGTTCCGCACGACGGCCTCGAGGGAGCGGACGGGCCGGGGACGGACGACGGGCACGGCGCGGACGCCGTCCGGCAGGCGGTGGGCCGCGAGCTCCGGCAGGACCGTCACGCCCATGCCCGCGGCGACGAACGCGGCGGCGGTGATGTGGTCGTTGGCCTGGACGTGGAAGGGCGGCGCGAACCCGGCGGCGGCGCAGGCCTCCACGACGTTCCGGCGGCACCAGCCGGTGGGCAGGTCGTTGTCGACCCAGCGCTCGTTCGCGAGCTCGGCGAGGTCGATCTCGCTCCGGGAGGCGAGCGGATGACCGTCGGGCAGGACGACGAGGTAGGGGTCGTCGAGGAGGTGGTGCGCCGTGAATCCGGGGGCGGTCGGCTCGGAGGAGGCGACGAGGAGCTGCACGTCGGGGCGCGCGCCGAGGTCGTCGTCGAGCTCCTCTCCCAGGCGCAGGTCGAGGGCGAGGCCCGGGAACGCGGCGCTCAGCCGGCGGGCGACCTCCGGCATCCAGGCGCTGCCGACGGAGGCGAAGTACGTCACCGAGAGGCGGCCGGAGCGGCCCTCGCGCAGCTCCTCCACCACGGCCTCCGCTTCGGCGAGGCGCTCGAGGACGCGGTCCGCCTGGGCGGCGAGGGCGCGTCCGGCTGGGGTCGGGCGGACGCCGCGGCCCACCCGCTCCAGCAGGGTCAGTCCGGTCTCGCGCTGCAGAGCGGAGAGGTGCTGGCTGACGGCGGAGGACGTGTAGCCGAGGCTGGAGGCGGCTCCCGCGATCGAGCCGGAGGCGACGACGGAGCGGAGGATGCGGAGCCGGTGCACATCGAGCATGAGACGACCGTACAGTCCGGCTGAACGATCCGACAGTGAACGGAACTGGTGCTGAATCCCCGGCAGCGCCACGATGGCCTCATGACCGACGTCTCCTCCTCCGCCCCGCCCTCCACGAGGGACGCCCTCCCGCTGTGGGGAGCGATCGCGGTCACCGTCCTGCTCTGGGCGTCGGCCTTCGTCGGCATCCGCGCCACGACGGAGGACTTCGGCCCGGGCGCGCTGACCCTCGGCCGCATCGTGGTGGGGTCGCTCGCGCTCACGGTGGTGCGCGTCGTCCTCATCGCCCGGAGGCACCGCTCGGAGGCGGCTCCGGATCCGCGCACGGCGGTCCCGCGCGGGCGCCTCCTCCTGCTCGTGCTGGGCTGGGGGGTCGCCTGGTTCGGGGTCTACAACCTGGCGTTGAACGCTGCGGAGCGGCATGTCGACGCGGGGACGGCGGCGCTGCTGGTGAACATCGCGCCGATGATCACCGCCGTGCTCGCCGGGCTGCTGCTGGGGGAGGGATTCCCCCGCCGTCTCCTCGCCGGGATGCTCGTGGCGCTTACCGGCGTCGCGGTGATCGCGTTCTCCACCTCCACCGGGCAGTTCGACGTGATCGGCGTCGCCCTCGGCCTGGTCGCCGCCGTCGTCTACGGCAGCGCGGCGACCCTTCAGAAGCGCCTGCTGGGACGGATCGACGCACCGACGATGACCTGGCTCGGCTGCCTCGCCGGCACGGTCGCGTGCCTGCCCTTCGCCCCGGAGCTCGTCGAGGCGCTCGCCGCCGCTCCGCTCTCCTCGATCCTGGCCGTGGTCTACCTCGGGATCTTCCCGACGGCCGTCGCCTTCACGACGTGGGGGTACGTCCTCGCGCGCTCCAGCGCGGGTCGCACCGCGGCGTCCACCTACGCGGTGCCCGCGGTGGTGGTGCTGCTGTCCTGGCTCGTCCTGGGCGAGACCCCGCCGCTCGCCGCGCTGCTCGGAGGCGCGCTCGCCCTGGCCGGAGTCGCGGTGGCGACGCTGCGGAGGCGCCCGAAGGCGGTCTGACCGGCGGCGGACGCTCCTCCACAGCCGCCCGATCGCGTCGAGTCCTCGGACGAGGCGGCTCGCGGGGATCCCGCGGGAGGGCCCGGGATATGCTGGGCGGACGTTCATCCCAGTCGGCGCCGAGCGCCAGGAACGGTGAGGATCCCGATGACCGAGGCCCTGCAGCCGCCCGTCCAGAACGCCCTCTCGCTCACGCCTCCGGAGCCGGTGGCAGCGGTGCCGACCACCTCGGCGCCGTCGATCGCGCCGAAGGTGCCGGAAGCCGCACTGCCCGGCCTCGAGGCGAAGGTCGACGGCTACCTCGACACGCTCCTGGCGACGGAGTCCCGCAGCCCCGAGTTCGCGACGCGGGCCAACGACATCCGCACGATGGGCGACGCCGACATCCGCTCGGCCGCCGACTCGTCGAACCGGCTGCTGAGCACGCCGGTGCGCGCCCTCCAGGAGGGCGGGCTCTCCGAGGGGTCGACCATCGGCAAGACGCTGCTCGAGCTGCGCCGCACGGTGGAGGATCTGGACCCGTCCGAGGACAACCTGCAGAAGAAGATCCTGGGCTTCATCCCGTTCGGCAACAAGATCACCGACTACTTCCGCCGCTACGAGAGCGCCCAGTCGCACCTGAACGCGATCATCCAGGCCCTGTACGACGGGCAGGACGAGCTGCGGAAGGACAACGCGGCCCTGAATCTCGAGAAGCAGAACCTCTGGGAGACGATGACCCGTCTCAACGAGTACATCTACGTCGCCGAGCGGCTCGACGTGAAGCTCTCGGCGAAGATCGCCGAGCTCGACGCGACCGATCCGGAGCGGGCGAAGGCGCTGCGCGAGGACGTCCTCTTCTACGCGCGCCAGAAGCACCAGGACCTGCTGACCCAGCTGGCCGTGTCGATCCAGGGCTACCTCGCGATCGACGTCGTCATCAAGAACAACGTCGAGCTGATCAAGGGCGTCGACCGTGCGACGACCACGACCGTCTCGGCGCTGCGCACGGCGGTCATCGTGGCGCAGGCGCTCGCCAACCAGCGCCTCGTGCTCGATCAGATCACGGCGCTGAACACCACGACGTCCAACATGATCGAGGCCACCTCGCGCATGCTCGCCGACCAGTCGGCCTCGATCCAGTCGCAGGCCGCCTCGGCCACGGTCGGGCTGCCGCAGCTGCAGGCCGCGTTCGCGAACATCTACCAGACGATGGACTCGATCTCGGACTTCAAGATCAAGGCGCTCGACAGCATGGCCCAGACCGTCGGAGTCCTGCAGACCGAGACGGCGAAGGCCGGCGAGTACGTCGAGCGGGCCCGCCGCAGCAACTCGGACATCGACGCGACGTCCTCGCTCGATCTCGGCCGCTAGCCGATGGGCTGGTTCTCCCGACTGTTCACGGGTGCCCCCGCGGCGCCGGAGGAGACCGCGCCCGCTCTGCCGAGCGTCCCGACGAGCGACGACATCCTCGCGGCGCTCGACAGGGTCGGCGCGCGGACGGAGGGCCGGGTTCCCGGCATCGTCGCGGCGCGCATCCAGCGGATCGACGAGACGGTCCGCGAGATGGTGCCCCGTCTCGACCGCCTCGGCGGGATGAGCCGGCAGGGCCACACCGTCGTCGCGACCGCGACCAGCTACCTCCCCGAGGCGGTGGAGGGCTACCTCCGCCTGCCGAGGGACTTCGCCGACCGCCGCGCCGTGCACAGGGGGAAGACCTCGCTGATGATCCTCTGCGATCAGCTCGACCTCCTCGGAGGCACGCTCGACCGCATCTCGGACGCCGTCTCGCGGCAGGACGCCTCGGCGCTGATCGCGCACGGGCAGTTCCTGGCCGAGAAGTTCACGGAGTCCTCGCTCTCCCCGAGCGGTCTCGACGCGCCTCCGCAGCCGGGAGCGCCGTCCGGATCCGGCTCGCTGACCCCGCCGAGCGCCTCGTGACCGCGCTCGCCCCGGCGCTGGACGCCCTCGTGCTCGCGGGGACGGCCGCCGGCCTCGACGCCGCGGCCGTCCGCGACGAGGGTGCGCGGCTGGCCGCCGCCGTCGCCGAGTCGATCCGCGGCGCCGGGCAGGACTGGCTCGCGGCGACCGGCGCGACGGGCGGTCTGGAGGCGTTCTTCACCGCCGCCTCGAGCGGCCGGCGCTGGCGGTCGGGGCCGACCGATCAGCTGGCCGCCCTGGTCGGCGCGGGCTCTCACCACTCCTCCGCCTACGCCCGCGCCCTGACCGAGGTCGTCTCGGCGGCCAGCGCTCTCGGCGACCCGGGCATCGGCGGCATCGCCTCCGCCTCCGCGACCGCCGCGGCCCAGCTCTCCGCCGTCCCGGGCGCCCGGGGCGCCGCTCCGACGACGAGCGGAGGAGTACCGCATACGACCGGCCGGTCGCCGGACGGTGCCGCGGGCGCCGACCTGCCGACCGGTCTGCCCGCCGGCGTGCCCGGGGTCGACGAGATCCTCGAGCGCCTCCGCCGGACCGAGCACGACGGTCCTCAGGACGAGCCGGCGCCCGCCGCCGCTCCCGCCGCGGAGCCCGCCTCCGAGCCGGAGCCGCTCGACCCGCCGGAGTCCATCGACGACCTGCTCGCCGAGCTCGACGCGCTGATCGGCCTCGACCGGGTGAAGAGCGAGATCAAGCGGCAGACGCAGCTGCTCCGGATCGACACCCTGCGCCAGGCCGCCGGACTCAGCACGCCCACGCTCACCCGCCACCTCGTCTTCACGGGGAACCCCGGCACGGGCAAGACGACGGTGGCGCGGCTGGTCTCGCGGATCTACCGCTCGCTCGGCATCCTCTCGAAGGGCGTGCTCGTCGAGGTCGACCGATCGGAGCTGGTGGCCGGCTACCTCGGGCAGACCGCGACGAAGACCGCGGAGGTGATCGCCTCCGCTCGCGGCGGCGTCCTCTTCATCGACGAGGCCTACGCGCTCGCGCTCGACCAGTACGGCGCGGAGGCGGTCACCACCCTCGTGAAGGACATGGAGGACCACCGCGGCGACCTCGTCGTGATCGTCGCCGGCTACTCCGGGCCGATGCAGGGCTTCCTCGACACGAACCCGGGACTCGCCAGCCGCTTCTCGACCACGATCGACTTCGCCGACTACTCCGACGACGAGCTCTCGGCGATCTTCGGCCGCCTCGCCGCCTCCGCGGATTTCGAGCCGACGGAGGAGGCGCTCGCCGCGTTCGCGGGCCTCGCCTCGGCGCAGCAGCGCACGGAGGCGTTCGGCAACGGGCGCTGGGTCCGCAACGTCCTCGACGCGGCGATCGCCCGGCACGCCTGGCGCCTCCGCGACGTGGAGGAGCCGACGCTCGACGAGCTGCGCATCCTGCTCCCCGAGGACGTGGTGGAGAGCCCCGAAGCCTCGAGCAGCCCGGACGGAGCCGGCGACGACGACGAGGGCGCGGTCGACGGCTCTGAGGAGGCCCTCGGGCAGGCGGACGCCGCCCCGAGCGGCACGGCCGTCCCCGTCACCGACGACCCCGAGGAGGAGAGCCGTTGAGCACCGCACCCGCCGCGCCGCCCGCGCAGAGGATCCCCGAGCCGCCCCTCGTCCAGGTCGCCAACCGGCCGGCGCAGCGGAAGCCGTCGCTGCTGGCCCGCGCGACCGCGACCACTCCGGCCACCCTGCGCCTCCTGCTCGCCCTGACGGCGCTGGCGGCCGTGCTGTTCGGCGTGTTCGCGCAGCAGGCAGGAGCGATGCAGGCGCGCGCCGCGACGACGGCCCGGGAGCAGTCGGCGCAGCTGCTCGGCGTGCAGAACGTCCGCACGCTGCTGGTGGACGCCAACGCGATCGCGGCCAACACCTTCCTCGTCGGCGGACTGGAGCCGACCGAGCTGCGGGCGTCGTACGTCTCGAGCCTCACCGGCGCCGCCTCCGCGATCGCCGGGCTCTCGGCCGCCGACTCGGCGGACACCCGGGCCCTCGCCCGGGTCGCCAGCAGCATCACGACCTACAGCGGGCTGATCGAGCAGGCGCGGGCCAACAACCGGCAGGGCTTCCCCGTCGCCTCGGCGTACCTCGACCAGGCGTCGACTGCCCTCTCGGGGGACGGCGGCATCCTCGAGGACCTCGACGGGCTCGTCGACTCCGGCGCTGACCGGGTCGCGGCCGCCTACGACGCCGTCCGCTGGAGCGTCCTGCTCATGATCGGCTCGCTCGTGATGCTGGTCCTCCTCCTGGCGGCGCAGCTCTGGCTCGCCCGCCGCACGCACCGCTACCTCAACCGCCCGCTCGCCACGGGGACCGCCCTCCTGCTGGTCGTCGGCGTCGGCGGGGCGGTCGCCTACGGATCGGTCGCGGCGGACGCGGGGACGGCACGGGTCGAGTCCTACCGCGAGGCGCTCACCGTGTCGAACGCGCTCATCGCCGCGAGCGACGCCAAGTCGCTCGAGAGCTTCACGCTGATCAAGCGCGGCTCCGGCGCCGCCCTCGAGGAGCGCTACACCCAGGCCGTCGACTCCGCCCGGGAGAAGCTCTCGGGCGACCTGCAGGACGAGCTGGCGAGGACGCGGCTCGTCGACGAGTTCGGGCAGTGGCAGTCGTTCCACGAGGAGATCCGCGCCGCGGACGACGCCGGGAACTGGGACCAGGCCGTCCGCGTCGCCACGATCACCGGGAACGGCACGCCGAACGACCTCTTCACCACCTTCTCCGACGACGCCCGCGACGTGGTGCAGGAGAAGGCCCTGGCCGCCGCCACCACGCTCGACAGAGGTGCGGAGTTCGCGACCCTCGTCTCGTGGATCCTGCTGGCGGCCGGTCTCGCCGGAGCCGTGTTCGCCTGGCGCGGCATCGCCCAGCGACTGGAGGAGTACCGATGAACCGCCTGCGCGCCGCCGCCCTCGCCCTGGCCACCGCCGCGGCTCTCGCCCTCACCGGCTGCACGACGGGGGCGGACGACCTCGGCACGCCCCTCGCCGCGGCGACCCCGACTCCGACGGCGAGCGCGTCCGCTCCCGCCGCTCCTGCCGCGGCGGACTGCTCGCCCTCGGCGGTCACCTCCTACGCGCCGACCGGCGTGACCGACAGCACCAGGCTCACGGAGATCCGCGGGCGCGGGACCCTGCGCGTCGGCGTCTCGGCCGACACCCTCCTGATGAGCGCCCGCAACCCGATCACGGGGGCGATCGAGGGCTTCGACGTCGACATCGCCCGCGAGGTCGCCCGGGCGATCCTCGGCAGCGACTCCATCGACTACGTCGTGATCACCTCCGCTCAGCGCCTCCCCGCGCTCACCGGCGGCGACGGCGCCCCGCAGGTCGACATGGTGGCCCGCACCCTCACGATGACCTGCGATCGCTGGAGCTCGATCGCCTTCTCGTCCGAGTACTACGACGCCGGCCTCAAGGTGCTCGTCTCCGACGACCCCGACGGCGTCCCGATCACGGGCATCGGCGACCTCGACGGCGAGAGGGTCTGCGCGCCCAGCGGCACCACGACGCTCAGCCGCCTGCAGAACGACTACCCGGAGGTCGAGGCCGTCGAGGCCGCCACGCACTCGCAGTGCCTCGCCCTCTTCCAGGCAGGAGAGGTCGACGCCATCGCGGGCGACGACACGATCCTCGCGGGCTTCGTGGCGCAGGACCCGTACGCGAAGGTCGTCGGCGACGCCCTGAGCTCGGAGCCCTACGGCCTCGGCCTGCCCGCCGACGACCCCGACTTCGTGCGCTTCGTCAACGCCTCGCTCGAGAGCATCCGCAGCGACGGCCGCTGGCAGAGCATCTACGAGCGCTGGCTCGGGGTCCTCGGCGAGGCCTCGCCGCCGGCCCCGGTGTACGGCCGATGAGCACCGGTCTCGCGGAGGGGACCCCCGTCGCTCCGGGCCGGCTCGGGGAGGCCGCGCCGCAGCGCGAGCTCTTCGAGTACCTCGCCGCTCTCACCCGCTGGCTCCAGCGGACCACGCGCGAGCTCTCGCGGCTGGACGCCGCCGCGCTGGCGTCGCCGCAGGCCGAGAACTACACGGCCGACGTGGTGCTCGCCCAGTCGCTCCGCGAGTCCGTCACCCGGCGCCTCGCCGAGCTCGAGGCGGTCTGGGACTCCGGCCGCGTCGACGTCGTGGCGCGCGAGCGGATGTCGCAGCTGATCTGGGGCCGTCTCGACGCCTCCGGGAGCGGCGCGGTCTCGCTGGTGGAGGCGGTGCGCCTCTGCGACGCGGTCGTCGGCCAGCTGCGCTCCCGGCTCGAGCTCGACCCCAGCGGCACCGACGTCGCCGGGCGGATCGTGGGGGTGCGCGCCGAGATCGAGCGCTGCCGCGACCTCACCCGTGACGGCGGCGGCACGGTCGACCGCGAGCGGGCGGAGCGGGTCGCCGTGCTGCGCTCCCGCCTCGACGCGCTCGCCGAGCGGGCGGGTCGGGGAGCCGACGTGTCGGGGCCGCTCGGCCAGCTCGAGAGCGACTCCGCCCGGCTCGAGCGCGACCTGATCATCGCCGCGTCCGAGCGGCGCGGACTCGAGCGCGACCGCCGTCGGGCGCGCGAGCTGGCGGAGGCGGCCGAGCGACGCGAGGCGCCGCTGCGCGAGCTCGTGGCCCGCTGCCGCCGCGAGATCGCCGACCCGCCGCGGCTGGCCGTGCCCGACGTCTCCCGGCTGGGCGATCCTCCGTCCGACCGCGAGGCGCTCGACGCGCACCTCGCCCGGCTCACCGCGGTCGGCCGCGCGTTCGACGCGGTCGAGGCCGCCTACACCTCGCCGCTGCGCGAACGGGCCGCCCTCGGCTTCCGCCTCCGGGCGCTGCGGGAGCGTGCCGAGGGCAACGGCCGCGCTGCCACCGCCGTCGGCGTCGCGGCCGAGGAGGAGGTGCGCGCAGCCCTCGACACGGTGCCGTGCTCCGTCCCGCTCGCCCGTCACCTGGTCGAGCAGTACGACGTCGTCACCCGCGACCTCCCGCAGCCCGACCCCGCGCACCACCGGAAGGCCACCCCATGAACGGCGCCCCCTGCACCGCGACTCCCGGCTGCACCGGGACGATCGAGGACGGCTACTGCAACGTCTGCGGCCTCCCGCCCGAGGAGGGCGCCGCCGCCTCCACGCCGACCGCGCGCCGCGCCGCTCCGGCCTCCCCGCCGGCCACCGCCTCCGCCGCCTTCGGCACCGGCTTCGTCGAGGGCACCCCCGGCGCCACGGCACCCGGGCCCGCGGAGGAGTCGGCCACCGCGCGCAGCACGCGCACCTCCTCCGCCCGCCTCGCCACCGCCGCCCTCGGCTCCGCCCGCACGGCGCAGACCGGCTCGAAGGTCACCCGCCGCGTCGGCACCACCTCGACCCGACTGCGCGGCCCGAGGCTCGGCGCCGGGCTCACCACCGTCCCGTCCCGCCCGGCCGCCGACCCGATGGCCGCTCTGATGACCGAGGCGGTCCTCCCCGAGCGCAAGCGCTTCTGCTCGCACTGCGGCACCGCCGTCGGCCGCGGGCGCGACGGTCGGCCCGGCCGCACCGAGGGGTTCTGCCCCAACTGCCGCACGCCGTTCTCGTTCACTCCGCAGCTGGTGAAGGGCGACGTGGTCGGCGGCCAGTACGAGGTCGTCGGCTGCCTGGCCTACGGCGGCCTCGGCTGGATCTACCTCGCGCGCGACCGGAACGTCTCGGGGCGCTGGGTGGTGCTCAAGGGCCTGCTCAATTCCGGCGACCCCGACGCGTACGCCGCGGCCGTCACCGAGCGCCGGTTCCTGGCCGAGGTCGAGCACCCGCTGATCGTCGAGATCTACAACTTCGTCCTGCACGACGGCGCCGGCTACATCGTGATGGAGTACGTCGGCGGGCCGAGCCTCAAGCAGATCCTGAAGGAGCGGCTGGACGCCAACGGCGGCGCCGCGGATCCGCTGCCGGTGGACCAGGCGCTCGCCTTCGTGCTCGAGGTCATGCCCGCCTTCGCCTACCTGCACGACCACGGCCTGCTCTACTGCGACTTCAAGCCGGACAACATGATCCAGGTGGGCGACCAGGTCAAGCTGATCGACCTCGGCGGAGTGCGCCGGATCGACGACGAGGACTCCGCCATCTACGGCACCGTCGGCTACCAGGCTCCGGAGGTCGCCGACCTCGGTCCCTCGGTCGCCTCCGACGTCTACACGATCGGCCGCACGCTGGCCTCGCTGGTGCTCGACTTCCGCGGCAACCAGACGACCTTCGTCGCCTCGCTGCCGCCGGTGTCGGAGACGCCGCTGTTCCAGCGCTACGACTCCTTCTACCGCCTGATCGCGAAGGCGTGCGCTCCCGACCCGCAGGACCGCTTCGCCACGGTGGACGAGATGCGCGGCCAGCTGCTCGGGGTGCTGCGCGAGGTCGTCGCGACCGACCGCGGTCCCGGACACCCCGCGCTGCACTCGACGGAGTCGGCCCTGTTCGAGGCGCCCGTGGCCGACGTGGTCGACCGCGTCCCGCCGTGGGACGCGCTGCCGGCGCTCCGCCGCGACGAGTCCGATCCCGCCCGGTCGTGGCTCGCGGGCGTGAACGTCGCCGACCCGATCGTGCGCATGCGCGCTCTCGCGCTCGCGCCCACCGTGACGGTCGAGGTGCGGCTCGCCCGCGCCCGGGCGGCGATCGAGGCGCAGCGCTGGGAGGAGGCGGCCCGCGCGACGGGCGAGATCCTCACGGAGGACCCGTGGGAGTGGCGGGCGGTCTGGATGAGCGGTCTCGCGCAGCTCGCGCGCGGCGACGACATCGGGGCCCGCGCCTCCTTCAACACCGTCTACGGGCAGGTCCCCGGCGAGCTCGCCCCGAAGCTCGCGCTCGCCGCGGCGTGCGAGGCGAGCGGTGAGCCCGAGGTCGCCGAGTCCCTCTACGTGATCTGCGCCCGCGCCGACGCGAACTACACGGCACCCGCCGCCTTCGGTCTCGCGCGGGTGCGGCAGCTGCGCTCCGACCTCGACGGGGCGCTCGACGCGCTCGACATCGTCGCGCCCACGCGCTCCTCCTACTCCGACGCGCGCCGCCGCCGGGCGGAGCTGCTGGCGGAGTCGGGCCGCGGGCTGCCCGCGCTCTCGGCCGCCCTCGCGAGCGTCGACTCCGTGTCGATCGATCAGCGGACCCGCCTCGAGCTCACGACTCAGGTCCTCGCCTCCGCCCTCGAGCTGGTGCGGCGCGACGGCCCGGCCGAGGGAGCGACCCTCGGCGGGGTCGAGGCGAACGAGGCCGCCATCCGCGACGGCCTCGAGGCCTCCTACCGCGCGCTCGCCGCCTCCACTCGCGAGCGCGACGAGCGCCTGCGCCTCGTCGACCGGGCCAACGAGGTCCGACGCTGGACGCTGACATGAGCGGCGCGCTGTCGACTCCCTGCCCGAACTGCGGCGAGCCGGTCACGACGGGCGACGCGTTCTGCGAGGCCTGCGGGACGCCGCTGATCGTCGCGGCCACCCCCTCCGCTCCGCCCGTCGCCGTCGGAGGATCCGCCGCCTGCGTCTACTGCGGGGGAGCGGTCGCCGAGGACGGCTACTGTGAGCAGTGCGGACGCCCAGCTCCGACCGAGCGCGAGCACTGGGCCGAAGCGCCGCACCCGCTGGTCGGCGGCGTCTGCGACCGCGGGCTCCGGCACCCGGCCAACGAGGACGCGATGGCGCTCGGGGCGACCACCGGCGCCGACGGCTCTCTGAGGACGGCGCTGCTCGTGGTCTGCGACGGGGTCTCCTCGACCCCCGACTCCGACAAGGCGTCGCTCGCTGCGGCCCGTGCGGCACTCAGCGCGCTGCAGGCCGAGGTCGGCGGGGAGAGCGCGGGAGCGGACCGCTGGCGCGCGCTGCTGCAGATGGCCACCGCGCGCGCCTCCGGGGCGATCGACGCGGCCGTGCCCGAGAAGCGGTCGAATCCGCCCTCGTGCACCTTCACCGCGGCGGTGCTGGACGGCGCGCTGCTCGTCACGGGCAACGTGGGCGACAGCCGCAGCTACTGGATGCCGGACGCGGGCGAGCCGCGGCAGCTCACGGTCGACGATTCGTGGGCGCAGGAGCAGATCGCCTCGGGAGTGCCGCGGGAGCAGGCCGAGACGGCGCCCGACGCTCACGCCATCACCCGCTGGCTCGGCGCCGACGCGCACGACGAGGAGCCGCGGGTCGCCTCCGAGGAGCTGACCGAGCCGGGCTGGGTGCTGGTCTGCTCCGACGGGCTGTGGAACTATGCGTCCGCCGCCGAGGACCTCGCGCGCGTGCTGCGCGAGGCGCAGGAGCGGGTGGGCGCGGATCCGGTCACGCTCGCGGAGGCGCTGGTCGCCTGGGCGAACGAGCGCGGCGGGCACGACAACATCACGGCGGCGCTGGCGCGGTTCGACCCGGCGGGCGCGGCGGAGACTGCGGCTAAAGCGTCCGCTGCCGAGGTGAACGGTGAGGAGACCGGCACAGCCGAGCAGGATGCTGCCGACGCCGACGCCGGCGCCGCCGACCTCGGCGCTGCGGACCCGAGCGCGGCCGACCCCGCCGCCTCGAGCCCCGACGCGGCCACCCCCTCGCCCGACGCCGACGCCTCCCGTCCCACCGACTGAGCGCGCCGATCCGTCCAGACCACCCCTCCACCGCTGGACGGATCGGCACCCCCGCGGCCGTGGTCACGCCCCTACAGTCGTCGCCATGAGCATCGCCGAGCCCGCCACCGCCCTGTCCGTCGTCGGCCACTGGATCGACGGGGCTCCCTCGGCCTCCTCGTCCGGCCGCACCGCTCCCGTCTACGACCCGGCGCTGGGAGTCGCGACCAAGGAGGTCGCGCTCGCCGACTCCGCCGAGGTGGACGCCGCCGTCGCCTCCGCGAAGGCCGCCTTCCCCGCCTGGCGCGACACGTCGCTCGCGAAGCGGCAGCAGATCGTCTTCCGCTTCCGCGAGCTCCTCGAGGCGAAGAAGCAGGAGCTCGCCGAGCTGATCACGTCGGAGCACGGCAAGGTCGTCTCGGACGCGCTCGGCGAGATCACCCGAGGCCAAGAGGTCGTGGAGTTCGCGACCGGTCTCGCGCACCACCTCAAGGGCGAGTACTCGGAGCAGGTCTCCACCGGCGTCGACGTCTACTCGACCAAGCAGCCGCTGGGCGTTGTCGGGATCATCTCCCCCTTCAACTTCCCTGCGATGGTGCCGATGTGGTTCTTCCCCATCGCCATCGCCGCCGGCAACACCGTCGTGGTGAAGCCCTCCGAGAAGGACCCGTCCCCGGCGATCTGGCTCGGCGCCCTCTGGAAGGAGGCCGGCCTCCCCGACGGCGTCTACACGGTGCTCAACGGCGACAAGCAGGCCGTCGACGGGCTGCTCGAGCACCCCGACGTGCGCTCGATCTCCTTCGTCGGCTCCACCCCGATCGCGCAGTACGTCTACGAGACGGGCACGAAGCACGGCAAGCGCGTCCAGGCCCTCGGTGGGGCGAAGAACCACATGCTGGTGCTCCCCGACGCGGACCTCGACCTCGTCGCCGACTCCGCCATCAACGCCGGCTTCGGCTCGGCGGGGGAGCGGTGCATGGCGATCTCGGTCGTCGTCGCGGTCGAGCCCGTCGCCGACGAGCTCATCACCAAGATCCAGGACAGGGCGTCGAAGCTGCGCATCGGCGACGGCCGCCGTGGCTGCGACATGGGCCCGCTGGTCACCCAGGTGCACCGCGACAAGGTCGCCTCCTACATCGCGATCGCGGAGGAGGACGGCGCGGAGGTCGTCATCGACGGCCGCGGCATCGAGGTCGACGGGGACGCGAACGGGTTCTGGCTCGGCCCGACCCTGCTCGACAAGGTCCCCACGACCTCCCGCGCGTACACGGAGGAGATCTTCGGACCGGTGCTCTCCATCGTCCGCGTCGCCTCCTACGAGGAGGGCGTCGCGCTGATCAACAACGGCGCGTTCGGCAACGGCACGGCCATCTTCACCAACGATGGAGGAGCGGCCCGCCGCTTCCAGAACGAGGTCGAGGTCGGCATGATCGGCATCAACGTCCCCATCCCCGTCCCCGTCGCCACGTTCTCCTTCGGCGGCTGGAAGGCGTCCCTCTTCGGCGACACCAAGGCTCACGGAGCAGAAGGCGTCCGCTTCTTCACCCAGCAGAAGGCCATCACCAGCCGCTGGCTCGACCCCTCCCACGGCGGCATCAACCTCGGGTTCCCGCAGCATTCCTAGGCTCTCTCCTCCTTCGTCGTCGATCGCCCGCAGTCGGCCTGGGAGGGTGGTCGCGTCTCGCAGAGCGTCCTGCGTTCCGCGCACGTCGATCCGCTGAGACGCGGATCACCGGTTGCGCTCCGCGCCGGCGGGAGGCGCTGGGTCGACCGGAGAGGCTCACCAGCACGGCTGAGCGCAACCGGCGATCCGCGTGGGAGCGGATCGTCGTGCGCGGTACGCAACCCGCTCTGCGGAACGCGACCACCCTCCCCAGCCGACCGCGGCCGATCGACGACGCAGGAGTAGAGAGGCTCTTGAGCACCGCGCAACCGTCGATCCGCGTGTGAGCGGATCGTCGTGCGCGGTACGCGACCCGCTCTGCGGAACGCGACCACCCTCCCCGGCCGACCGCGGCCGATCGACGACGCAGGAGGAGAGAGGCTCTTGAGCACCGCGCAACCGCCGATCCGCGTGGGAGCGGATTTTCGTGCGCGGTACGCGGCCCGCTCTGCGGAACGCGACGACCCGCCCCGGCCGACCGCGGCCGACCAACGACGAAGGAGGAGAGAGGCTCCTGAGCACCGCCGAGCGCAACCGTCGATCCGCGTGTGAGCAGATCGTCGTGCGCGGTACGCGACCCGCTCTTCCCAGCGCGACCACCCTCCCCGGCCGACCGCGGCCGATCGACGACGCAGGAGGAGAGAGGCTCCTGAGCACGGCTGAGCGCAACCGGCGATCCGCGTGGGAGCGGATCGTCGTGCGCGGTACGCGACCCGCTCTTCCCATCGTCCCCACCTCCTGAGGCCGACCGCGGCCGATCGACGACGCCAGGAGGAGATCGGCTATGAGTGCAGCCGCAGCGCCGTCCAGAGCTCGGTGCGGGCGGAGACGTCGTCGAGGTCGAGGCCGAGGGCGCGCTCGACGGCGGTGATGCGGTTGCGGAGGGTGTGACGGTGCACGCCGAGGTCACGGGCGGCGGGCTCCCAGGCGCCGTTGCGGCGGAGCCAGACGCGGGCGCTCTCGAGCAGCACGGCTCCCTCGGGGGTCAGCAGCGGTGCGAGCATCCGGCGGGCGAGCGGTGCTGCTCCGGCGGCGGCGAGGAGCCCGATCATCCCCTCGGCGGCGACGTCCTCGAACCGGACCACCGGCCCGTCTCCTGTCCGCTCGGCGGCGCGCCGCGCCTCCTCGAGGCCCCGGTCCAGGTCCGACCAGCCGATCGGGGCGGAGGCGCCGGCGCTCGCGCCGTGCCGCTCCAGCACGGCGGTCAGCGGCTCGAGTCCGTCGGCGGCGGCCACGGCGACGAGCGAGCCGTCCCTCTCGGCGAAGAACAGGCGCGCGCCGTCCTCCTCCGCCACGACCTCCAGTTCGTCGAGGAGCGAGTCGCCGTGCACGGGCGCGCTCAGCACGACCACCCGCACGGGCTCGGCGGGCAGCGGGCTACCCAGGCGCCGTGCGGTGCTCTCGGCGACGTCGAAGGCTCCCGCGGCCAGCAGCTCGAGCAGTCCGGAGCGCAGCTGCCGGCGGGAGGAGTCCAGCGCGCGCCGCTGCTCCAGCGCGATGCTCGCCAGGGCGATGACGCTCGCGACGAGGTCGCTGCCCGCCGGGTCCAGCGGCGTGCCCGTGCCCACGGCGAGCACCCCACGCAGGTGGTCGCGGCGCCCGATCGTCTGCAGCGTCACTCCGCCGCCGTCGTCGAGCCGGAGTCCCGCTCGGCTGCCGCGGGTCAGCGCGTGCCTCGCGGCCGCGGCGACCGCCTCCTCCGCCGGCACGTCGAGCCGGGTGGGCAGGTGCACCCTCTGCCCGGCCGCGTCGTAGAGGGCGACCCAGCAGTCCAGCTGCCGCTCCAGCTCGGTGAGGATCGCCGCGAGCCCGTCCGGCCGCAGCGCCGCGCGGGCGACCCGCCGCTGCGCCTCGAGCGACCACTCCAGCCGCTCGCGCTGCTCCCGCGAGATCACGTCGGCGACGAAGCGGATGATCCCCATGAACGGAGTCAGGTCCGCCACCTCCAGCAGCGGCAGGCCCTGGCGCTCGCACGCCGTGACGAGAGCGGCGGGCACCTCGTCGTGCACGATGCGGGTGGCGAAGCCGAGCGCGCGGATGCCGCGGCCGCGCAGCCGGGCGACGTACTCCTCCGAGAACTCGGCGCTGTCGTGCCCGGTGAAGTGGACGCCGTCGGTCAGCAGCAGCTGGCCCGACTCGAGCCAGGGCGTCGGATCGACGAGGTCCGAGGAGTGCGCCCACACCAGGGGGGCGTCGAGGTCGGCCTCGTCGTGGACGCCGGCGAGCACGCGCAGGCGGAAGGCCGGTTCGGCCAGCAGATCGCGGACGGTCGCGGGCATGCGCGGCTCCCTTCGACGTTCCGTCCATCGTAGGGTCCGCGGATCGACGGATCCGCACGCCCTCTTCCGAGGCCCGCGCGGCACGATGGGGAGCATGACGTCCTCGACCGCCCCCACCGTCCGCGACAACGCCTCGGTCACCGCCGCCGACCGGTCCCGCGTGTTCCACTCCTGGTCGGCGCAGGGCGCGCTGAATCCGCTGCCGATCGCGGGCGGTCTCGGCGCCGAGGTCTGGGACGTCGACGGCACCCGCTACCTCGACTTCTCGAGCCAGCTCGTGAACGTCACCATCGGCTACCAGCACCCGAAGGTCGTCGCCGCGATCCAGGAGCAGGCGGGCGTCCTCACCACCGTCGGCCCGGCCTACGCGAACGAGACCCGCGCCGAGGCGGCCCGCCTGATCACCGAGCGGGCGCCCGAGGGCATGGAGAAGGTCTTCTTCACCAACGGCGGCGCGGACGCGAACGAGAACGCGATCCGCATGGCGCGGCTGTTCACCGGCCGCGACAAGGTCGTCTCGCTGTACCGCTCGTACCACGGCAACACGGGAGCGGCGATCGTCTCGACCGGCGACTGGCGCCGCATCCCCAACGAGTACTCCCGCGGGCACGTGCACGCCTTCGGGCCCTACCTGTACCGCAGCGAGTTCTGGGCCGAGAGCCTCGAGCAGGAGTGCGAGCGCGCCCTCCACCACCTCGAGCGCGTCGTGCAGGCGGAGGGGCCGGAGTCGATCGCCGCGTTCCTCCTCGAGACCATCCCCGGCACCGCCGGCGTGCTCACCCCGCCGCCCGGCTACCTCGCGGGTGTGCGCGAGATCGCCGACCGGTACGGCATCCAGCTGATCCTCGACGAGGTCATGGCGGGCTTCGGCCGCACGGGGGAGTGGTTCGCCTTCGACGCCTTCGACGTGCGCCCCGACCTGATCACCTTCGCGAAGGGGGTGAACTCCGGCTACGTCCCGATCGGCGGCGTCGTCATCTCGGATCCGATCGCCCACCACTTCGACGAGCGCGTCTTCCCCGGCGGTCTCACCTACTCGGGCCACCCGCTCGCCGCGGCCAGCGTCGTCGCGACGCTCCAGGCGATGGAGGAGGAGGGGATCGTCGACAACGCGCGCACCATCGGCTCGGAGCACCTGGCCCCCGGCCTGGCGGCGCTCGAGGCGAAGCACGACCTGATCGGCGAGGTCCGGGGCTCCGGAGTGTTCTGGGCGCTGGAGCTGGTCACCGACCGGGCCGCGCGCACCCCGCTGCCGGCGGCCTCCGTCGCCCGCCTCAAGGCCGACCTGCTGTCCCGCGGCCTCCTGCCCTTCACCGCCGACAACCGGATCCACGTGGTCCCGCCGGCCGTCATCACCCCCGCCGAGGTCGCCCGCGGCCTCGGCATCCTCGACGACGCCCTCACCGCCTTCAGCGGCTGACCGCACTCCGTGCCGCAGGCGGCGGCGTCCTCGCGAGGCGTGTCCGGGGATCGGTGGTGCAGCGGATCCGCGTCGCCGTGCGCATCCCGCTCCTCGGGACCCGGCCCCGCGCTGGAGCCGACTGCGGGACGCCGCGAAGGCAGCGGCGCCGTCGCGAGGCGTATCCGGGGATCCGCGTTCCAGCGGATCCCCGTCGCCGTACGCATCCCGCTCCTCGGGACCCGGCCGCGCGCTGGAGCCGACTGCGGGACGCCGCTCGGGGAGCGGCGTCCTCGCGAGGCGTATCTGGGGATCCGCGTTCCAGCGGATCCCCGTCGCCGTACGCATCCCGCTCCTCGGGACCCGGCCACGCGCTCGAGCCGACTGCGGGACGCCGCGCGGGGAGCGGCGCCGTCGCGAGGCGTATCCGGGGATCCGCGTTCCAGCGGATCCGCGTCGCCGTACGCATCCCGCTCCTCGGGACCCGGCCACGCGCTCGAGCCGACTGCGGGACGCCGCGCGGGGAGCGGCGTCCTAACCAGCGGCGTCCTCGCGAGGCGTATCCGGGGATCCGCGTTCCAGCGGATCCGCGTCGCCGTGCGCCTGCCGCTCTTCGGGACCCGGCCGCGCGCTGGAGCCGACTGCGGGACGCCGCGCGGGGAGCGGCGTCCTAACCAGCACTGTGCAAGGCGAACGCCGTCACGAACCCGAGGACCGCGTACAGCCCGGTGAGCACGTCGTCGCGGTCGAACGCCTCGGGGATCATCGTGTTCGAGATCATGGCGAGGATCGCGCCGGCGGCGACGGTCGTCACGAAGGCCACGACCGCGCCCGGTGCGGTGGCGAAGACCAGGAAGCCGACCAGCGCCGCGGCGGCCGAGATCGCGGCGATCCCGCCCCAGACGGTGAAGACGTAGCGGGCGGAGCGGCCGTCGGCCTTCATGCCGACCGTCGAGGACAGGCCCTCGGGGAGGTTCGAGATCGCGACCGCGGCGACGATGGGCACGCTGATCGCCGCTCCCGCGCCGCCCTGGGCGACCGAGAGGCCGAGCACGATCGATTCGGGGACCCCGTCGATCAGGGCGCCGGCCGCGATGGCCGCGCCTCCTCCTCCACCCGACCCCTTCGCGCTCTTGCGGTTCCCCGCGCCGGCGCGGGTGAGCAGCGCGTCCGCGCCGACGAAGACGACGGCTCCCGCGAGCGTGCCGAGGATCGTCGGGAGCAGTCCTCCGTCGTCCGCCGCCTCCTGCACGAGCTCGTAGGCGAGCGCCGAGATCAGTACCCCTGCTCCGAAGGCGGAGATCGCGGCGGTGAGCTTCGGGGGCACGCGCACGAACCAGGCGAGCGCGGCGCCGATCAGGAGGGTGGCGCCGCCGATGGCGCCGCTGGCGAGGGCGAGGGTCCAGGGAGGCACGGCTCCACCCTGGCATCGGCGGCGTCCGGTCGCGGCGGGCTTGACGGGGGCGCTCCGGCGGCGCTCGACCCGCCTCCGCCGGCCCCGACAGCTGTCGTGCAGGCGTCGGGCCGCGATGCCCGGCCGATCCTCGGCGATGGAGGGCCGCTCGGGCCGGGCGTCCCCGTAAACTGCCGGAATGGCGGAGTTCAGCGCGAGTGTTTTCCAGAACGAGTTCCTCTCGGACGGCGCCACCGACGTGCACGCCATCGTCACGGTGACCGCGTCCGGCACGGGGGTCGCCGGGTCCGACGGGGCCGCGGCCGAGATCATCATCGTGGACTGCTCCGGATCGATGACCGGCGAGAACATGACGGCCGCGAAGCGCGCCGCCGCCGTGGCCGTCGACCAGATCCTGGACGGCACCTTCTTCGCCGTCGTGGCCGGGTCCGAGCGCGCCGACCGCGCCTTCCCGTACCCCAACGCCACCGTCTCGATGGTGCGGATGGAGCCGGGGGCGCGAGCCGCGGCGAAGGAGGCGATCGGCTACCTCCAGGCCGACGGCGGCACCGCGATGGGCACCTGGCTGACCCTCGCCCGCCAGCTGTTCGCGACCGTGCCGGAGGCGACGCAGAGGCACGCGATCCTCCTCACCGACGGCAAGAACGAGCACGAGTCGCGGATGCAGCTGGACGCGGCGATCCGCGCGGCGTCGGGCGACTTCCAGTGCGACGTGCGCGGCGTCGGCTCCCGCTGGATCGTCGAGGAGGCGCGCACCATCGCGAGCGCCCTGCTGGGCACCGTGGGCCTGATCGCGAACCCGGCCGACATGGCGGCCGACTTCGAGTCGCTGATGCGGGCGTCGATGGGCCGGGGAGTCGCCAACGGCGAGCTCCGCGTCTGGACTCCGCAGGGCGCGCAGCTGCTCTTCGTCCGCCAGGTCGCGCCGAACCTCGAGGACCTCAGCTCCCGGCGGAACGCCGTGAACCCGCTCACCGGCGCCTACCCGACCGGCGCCTGGGGCGACGAGTCGCGGGAATACCACGTGGCGGTCCGGGTCGCGTCGAAGCCGGTCGGCTCGGAGCAGCTCGCCGCGCGGGTGCAGCTCAGCGTGCGCGACGAGGTGGTCGCCTCCGCCCTGGTGAAGGCGCGCTGGACGGACGACTCCGCCCTGACCGCCCGCATCGACCCCGCCGTCGCCCACTACACCGGCCAGACCGAGCTCGCCTCCGCGATCCAGGACGGGCTCGCGGCCAAGGCGCGGGGCGACGAGGCGACCGCCACGGTCAAGCTCGGGCGGGCGGTGCAGCTCGCCTCCGTCACCGGGAACGACGAGGCGACCGCGAAGCTGCGGAAGGTCGTCGAGATCGACGACCCGAACGAGGGCACCGTGCGGCTCAAGCGCGGCGTGGACCGCCTCGACGAGATGGCGCTGGACACCGCGTCGACCAAGACCACGCGGGTGCGCAAGTGAGCTTCCGCTGTCCCGAGGGGCACACCTCGCAGTCCGGCGACTACTGCGACGTCTGCGGGGCGCCCATCGGTGCCGCTGCAGCCCCGTCGCTCGCTCCCGCCGCGCCGACCACCGCGATCCCGACCGGCCCCTCGGTCTGCCCGCACTGCTCGTTCCCGAACGAGCCCGGCGCCCTGTTCTGCGAGAACTGCGGCTACGACTTCACGACCGGCTCCCTCCCCGAGGCCGATCCGTTCACCTCCTCCGGCGCCGTCCGCGCTCCGGGCGAGGTCGGCGGCTCCGCGACGCCGTCGGGGGACCCGGCCCAGCACCTGGGCGAGGCGCCCGCGCCGCAGGCCGATCCCGCGGCTCCGACCGAGCTGGTCCCGGAGCAGGAGGCCGGCTTCGACACCCCGGTCGCGACCGCGCCGCCCGCCGCTCCGCCGACCGAGGTGATCCCGGAGGCCCCTGCACCCGAGGCCGCAGCCCCCGACGCGGCACCCGGGGCCTCAGCGTCGGAGGAGGAGGCCGCGTCCGCGCCGGCCACCGGCTCCGCCCGCCCCGCCGCCGCCTCCGCGGACCCGGACCGCCCGTGGATCGCCGAGCTCTGGGTCGACCCGGAGTGGTACGCCGAGCAGCGCGCCGACGACCCGATGCCCTCGCCCGGCCCGCCCGCGACCGTCGTCCTCCGCGAGCGCACCCTGCTCGTCGGCCGCCCGTCCGTCTCCCGCGGCGTCTCGCCGCAGGTGGACTGCGGCTCCGACTCCGGTGTCTCGCGGCGCCACTGCCAGCTGAGCACCGACGGCTACCGCTGGTGGGTCGAGGATCTGCAGTCGGCGAACGGCACGTACCTCGCCCCGGCCGGGGCGCCGCTCCCGCAGTCGCCGATCGCCGCCGGTCAGCGCCGCGAGGTCGAGGAGGGCGATCGGATCTACGTGGGCGCCTGGACGCGGATCGTGCTCCGTCCCGCGTTCCCCGGCGAGGCCTAGGGCCCCGCGCCCGAACGGTCAGCGACCGGCGAGCGCTCCGAGCATCCACGACAGCGCCGCGATCGCGCCGACGCCGACCACGCTCGAGCCGATGATCACGGAGCGCCGGATCCGTGCCGCGCGCGAGTCCGAGGCGGTCGGCGCGGCCGCCGCCGTGCCCGTCGTCATCCCGCCGCGGAGCCGGTGCGCGACCTCGTCGGCGGTCGGCCGCTTCTCCGGGTCCCGCTGCGTCATCGAGGTCAGCAGCGCCCGCCACTCCGCCGGCAGGGTGTCGGGCACGGAGGGGCTGCGGTGGAGGCGGGCGATGGCCGCCTCGAGGACGGTGCCCGAGTACTCGCGGTGACCGGTGATCGCCTCGAGGAGGACCAGGCCGAGGGAGAAGACGTCGCTCGCTCCGCTGATCGGCTCGCCCGCGACCTGCTCCGGGCTGACGAAGCTCGCGGTGCCGATCACGACGCCGTCGCTGGTCAGGCGGGAGCCGTCCATGAAGTGGGCCACGCCGAAGTCGGTGAGCTTTGCGGTGCGGGCGTAGCCGCTGGAGGCGACCTCGCTGACCAGGATGTTCGCGGGCTTCACGTCACGGTGCACGACGCCGCGCTCGTGCAGGTAGGCCAGGGCCTCGGCGAGCTGCGTGCCGATCGCAGCGACCTCCGCCGCCGGGAGGGGGCCGGACTCGAGCCGCGCCTCCATCGTGGGGTCGGCGACGAGCTCCATCACGACGTAGCGGCGGACCTCGCCGCCGAAGTTGTGCAGCCCCGCGTCGAAGAGGTTGACGATGCCCGGGTGGGCGAAGGAGCTCAGCATCCGCACCTCGCGCTCCTGGCGGGCCACGTCCTCGGGGTTCGAGGCCTCCGCGCGGAACACCTTCACGGCGACCTCGCGCTGCACGGTCTCGTCGCGGGCCCGGTAGACCGAGCCCATCCCGCCGGAGCCGATGCGCTCGATCAGGTAGTAGCGGCCGGCCACCTTCTGCTGGGCGGCGTTCGCGGCGACGGTACTCATGGCGATCCCGCCTTCCGCTCGAACGGTGCGCTCCGGAGCGCACGAGGTGGGCGCCTGCGACGACGGTACCGCGGGGCGGCGCCGGCCGGGTCGGCGGAACGGGGGGATTGACACTCCCGGCCCCGGACGGGGGGACGAATGGCCGCTCAGCGCACCGATCCGCACCCCCCCCCGCCGCAGGGTCAGCGGAGGCCGCTGCGCGCGAAGCCCTGCACGAAGTAGCGCTGGAACACCAGGAACAGCACCACCATCGGCACGACGTTCACCAGGGCGAACGCCATGGTCGCTCCGTAGTCGCTGCCGAACTGCCCCTGGAGGAAGAGCAGCCCGATCGGGAGCGTGAACAGCGCGTTCTCCTTCAGGGCGATGAGCGGCCAGGCGAAGTCGTTCCAGGAGCCGAGCAGCGACATGAAGAAGAGCACGGCGATGAGCGGCTTCGAGAGGGGGAGGACGATGGCCGTGAACACGCGGAAGTGCCCGGCGCCGTCGATCCGGGCCGCCTCGATCAGGTCCCGCGGGATCGCGAGGATGAACTGCCGCGCCAGGAACAGCCCGAACGCCGATGCCGCCGTCGGCAGGATCACCGCCCAGTAGCTCCCGTAGAGGCCGAGGTCGGTGACGAGCCGGAACAGCGCCACCATGATCACCTGCACGGGCAGGGTGAGCGTCGACAGGGCCAGGAGGAAGAGCACTCCGGATCCGCGGAACCGCAGCTGCGCGAAGGCGTAGCCGCCGAGCAGGTTGATCGTCACGGTGATCAGGGCGGTGACCAGGCTGATCGCGAGGGAGTTGCCGAACCAGGTCGCCACGGGGAACGACGAGAACACCCGCTCGAAGTTCACCAGCGTCAGCTCGCGCGGCCAGAGGCGGAGGGTGCCGCCGAGCAGCTCGGACCGCGAGGAGAACGCGACGACGACCATCCAGTACAGCGGGAAGACGATGACCACCGAGACACCGAGGGCGAGGGCGAGGCGGAGCAGGCGCGAGGTGCGCGACGTGCGGATCATTCGACGAGGTCCCTCGAGCGGTTGGTGCGCCACTGCACCGCGGTGAAGATCATGGTCAGGATCAGCAGCACGATGCCGATGGCCGCGGCGTAGCCCTGGTCGCGGGTGACGAACCCGGTGTCGTAGGCGTAGGTCACGAGCACCGAGGTCGCGTTCTGCGGTCCGCCGCCGGTGAGCACGAAGACGATGTCGAACACCTGGAACGAGTAGATGACGTTGAGGATGAGCAGGAAGAACGACGACGGGCCGACCAGCGGCAGCGTCACGTGGCGGAACTGCTGCCACGCGTTCGCTCCGTCGAGCCGGGCCGCCTCGTAGAGCGCCGGGTTCACCCCCTGCAGCCCCGCCAGGTAGATCAGCATGTTGAAGCCGGTGCGCCACCACAGGGTGACGAGCACCACGGAGGCGAAGGCCGCCGCTCCGCCGGACTGCCAGGCGATGCGGGGGAGGCCGATCGTCTGGAGCATGCCGTCGAGCACGCCGCTGTTCTCGTCGAAGATCAGCACGCCCATCAGCGCCGTCGCCACGCCGGAGACCGCCATCGGCAGGATGAGGATGCTGCGGAACACCGGCCGCGCGGGCAGCACCGAGTTCATCAGCACCGCCGCGCCGAGGCCCAGCGCCATCGAGAGCGGGGTCACGATCAGGGTGAACAGCGCCGTGTTCAGCGTCGAGCGCCAGAAGAGGCCGTCGCCGAGCAGCCGCGCGTAGTTGTCGAGCCCGACGAAGACGCCGTCGCCGAAGCCGTTCGTGCGCTGGAAGCCGATCAGGAACGCGCCGCCCAGGGGGACGAACACGAACAGGCCGAGCATCAGCAGGTTCGGCGCGAGGAACGCGTAGGCGGCCGCCGTCTCGCGGGCGGGGGCGCGGGAGGTGCGCCGGGGGCGGGCGGTCACCGCCTCCGGCGCGAGGACCGACCCGCTCACTGCGTCGCGGCCGCGATGCCGGCGGTGAGGCCGGCGATGGTGTCCTCGGTGCTGCGCCCGCCGACGAAGGCCTGCTCCAGCTGCTCCTTGAGCACCGTGATGATCGCGGCCATGTCGGGCGAGGCGACCTGCGCCGAGTCGGACGCCTGGACGGTGCCCGCCTGGCCGAGGAACACCTCGGCGAGCTCGGGGCGCACGGCGAACTCGATGCCCGACTCCGTGAGGTCGCGGCGAGTGGGGAGGAGCGAGGCGCCGGCGCAGAAGTCGCGCATCGCCTCCTCCTCCGTCACGAACGCGAGGAAGGAGGCGGCCAGCTCCGGGTTCTTCGCGGCCTTGGTCGCGACGAGGGCGTTGCCGCCGAAGTCGCCGCCTCCGCGCACGTTGCGCGGGGAGTAGGTGGCGCCCCACTCGAAGTCGAGGGTGGAGTCGGCGTCGGGGATGAGGAACGCGCCGGCGAAGGTCATCGCGGTGGTCTGCGAGTACCAGAGGTCGCTGGCGTAGGTGGTCGCCTGCACAGAGCTGCTCGGCGGCACGAGGCCGTCGGTGAAGAAGCTGCGGCTGAAGTCGATCGCGGCGCGGCCGGCGGCGGAGTCGATCGCGGGCCCGGACAGGTCCTCGGTGAGGAAGCGGCCGTCGGCCTGGAAGAGCAGGCTGAGCCAGCGCGTGACGCCGTTGCCCTGCCAGTTGTAGGCGAAGGGGTAGCGCTCGGCGGGGAGCGAGGCGCGCAGCTTCCGCCCGACCTCGGTGAACTCCTCCCAGGTCCACGCCTCCTCGGGCGAGGAGGGGAAGGAGGTGACGCCCGCGTCGGCCAGCACCTGCGTGTTGTAGAGGATCAGCGAGGAGTCGGTGTGGTGGGGGACGCCGAAGGGGCTCCCGCCGCTCTGCACCGCGGCCCAGGCCGGATCGGTGAACCGCTCGGCGACGTCGGAGTCGAGGAAGCCCGACAGGTCCAGGAGCTGGTCGCGGCCGGCGTAGCTGCCGAACGTGTAGTACGGGACCCGGAAGACGTCCGGCGGGTTGCCCGCCTGCAGCTGCGCGTCGATGTTGGTGAACATCTGCTCGTACGGGACCGCGTTGAGGGTCACGGTGGCGCCGGCGTTCGCCGTCTGGAACGCGTCGATCGCGCGCTGGAAGCCGGCCAGCTCGGCGTCGGTGCCCCAGGTGGTGAAGGTGAGGGTGTCGCTGCCGGCGCTCGCCGCGGGGCCCGCGGGGGCGAAGCCGCAGCCGGAGAGGACCGGGACGGAGGCGGCGACGCCGAGCGCTCCGAGGAAGCGGCGGCGGTCGAGGACCGCGCGTCCGAGCTGCGAGAGGTCGAGAGCCCCCGCGGGGAGCCCCTTGCTGGTCAGGCCCATGACGGCCTCCTTCCGGGGGCCAGCGGCAGGCTCCCGGGGGCAGGCTATTCCGGCAGGGCCGCGGTTATCGCGGCTGGACGGATCGGCCGATCCATGAGAGGAGCGGCCGATCCGCCCGGCGGGCGTTCAGCCGCGGCGGCCGAGCATCCCCTCGAACGAGCCGTCGAGCGCCCACGGGTCGGGCGTGGAGCCCGAGCGGGAGGAGCGGGCGGCCTGATCCGCCAGCTCGCGTCCGGCGCGCTCGATGCGCGAGGGCAGCGCCCGTCCGTCCTCGGTCGCGCCGCCCCAGTCGTCCGTCGCCGCGAACACGGTGGTCGCGAGGGGCGCCGCGTGCAGGTAGGTGAAGAGCGGGCGCATCGCGTAGTCGACGGCCAGGGAGTGGCGGGGGGACCCGCCCGTGGCCGCCAGCAGCACGGGCAGACCGCGCAGCGCCTCCGTGTCGAGCACGTCGACGAACGACTTGAAGAGCCCGCTGTAGCTGGTGGTGAAGATCGGCGTCACGGCGATCAGGCCGTCGGCGCCGGCGACCGCGTCGAGCGCGGTCTGTAGTGCGGGGCTCGCGAAGCCGGTGAGGAGGTTGTTCGTGACGTCGTGCGCGAGGTCGCGCAGCTCCACGACGCTCCGCTCGACGGCGAAGCCCTGCTCGGTGAGGGAGGACTCGGCGGCGTCGGCCAGGCGGTCGGCGAGCAGCCGGGTCGAGGACGGCTGGCTGAGGCCGGCCGAGAGGACGGTGATCCTGCGGGTGTCCATGGAGAGCTCCTGACTAGACGGTGACGGGCTCGGCCGCGGGCTGCGCGTCGCGCGCGGCCACGAGGGAGGCGTGGGTGGGGGCGTCGGGCACGTGCGAGGGGCGGCCCTCGGCGAAGCCGGCGCGGAGGGCGGGGAGGATCTCGCCGAGCATGTCCATCTGCTCCAGGACGGTCTTCAGCGGGAGTCCCGCGTGGTCCATCAGGAAGAGCTGGCGCTGGTAGTCGCCGACGTACTCGCGGAAGCCGAGGGTGCGGTCGATGATCTGCTGCGGGGAGCCGACGGTGAGCGGGGTCTGCTCCGTGAAGTCCTCGAGCGAGGGGCCGTGGCCGTAGACGGGGGCGTTGTCGAAGTAGGGGCGGAACTGCGAGACCGCGTCCTGCGAGTTCTTCGCCAGGAAGATCTGCCCGCCGAGGCCGACGATCGCCTGGTCGGCGGTCCCGTGGCCGTAGTGCTCGAAGCGCTGGCGGTAGAGCTGCACCATCTTCTGGGTGTGCGAGGCGGGCCAGAAGATGTGGTTCGCGAAGAAGCCGTCGCCGTAGTAGGCGGCCTGCTCGGCGATCTGCGGCGAGCGGATCGATCCGTGCCACACGAACGGCGCGACGCCGTCGAGGGGGCGCGGGGTCGACTGGAAGCCCTGGAGGGGCGTGCGGAACTGGCCCTCCCAGTCGACGAAGTCCTCGGTCCACAGGCGGTGCAGCAGGTCGTAGTTCTCGATCGTCAGCTCGATGCCGCGGCGGATGTCCTTGCCGAACCACGGGTAGACGGGGCCGGTGTTGCCGCGGCCGAGCATCAGGTCGACGCGGCCGCCGGCGAGGTGCTGGAGCATCGCGTAGTCCTCGGCGAGCTTCACGGGGTCGTTCGTGGTGATGAGGGCCATCGCGGTGGAGAGCGTGATCCTCTCGGTCTTCGCCGCGAGGTAGCCGAGCGTGGTGGTGGGGGAGGAGGACCAGAACGGCGGATTGTGGTGCTCGCCCAGGGCGAAGACGTCGAGGCCGATCTCCTCCGCCTTCAGCGCGATCGCGAGGGTCGCCTGGATCTTCTCGGACTCGGACGGGGTCCGTCCGGTCGTGGGGTCGGTCGTGATGTCGCTGACCGTGAAGATGCCGAACTGCATCAGGCGCTCCTTCTGTCCTCCGGCCCGGTGGGGCCTGGTCCATGCGTTTGCATGTACATCCTCATTCAACCACGTGCGGCCGGATCTATTCCCGTGGATCCCCGGGCCTCCGCCGGCCTGTCGGAGGACGGCGCCGGTGCCGTGCCCGGACGTCGCCGACCCGCCCCGCTCGCCCCGCGGCCGCCCGAAACATCCCCGCAATACGCCCCGCACTAGAGTCGTGCCATGGGTGACCTCTTCGACGGATACGGGTCCCAGAAGGTCGAGCGGCCCGACACGGGCGCCACCCCCTGGGACGAGATGTTCGCCGACGTGGCGTCGACCGGAGGCCCCGACGGGGTCCGCGGCGCCTATCGCGACATCTACTCCTCGCTCGCGCGGATGACCCAGGAGGAGCTGCGCGGCCGCACCGACGCGCTCGCCTCCTCCTACCTCGCGCAGGGCGTCACCTTCGACTTCGCGGGGGAGGAGCGGCCGTTCCCGCTCGACGCCGTCCCCCGGGTGATCGAGCGCGCCGAGTGGAACGAGGTGCAGACCGGCATCAAGCAGCGGGTCCGTGCTCTCGAGGCGTTCCTCGCCGACGTCTACGGCCCGCAGAACGCCGTGGCCGACGGCGTCATCCCCGCCGGGCTCATCTCGAGCTCCAGCCACTTCCACCGGCAGGCCGCGGGCATCGTCCCCGCGAACGGCGTGCGGATCCAGGTGTCCGGGATCGACCTGATCCGCGACGAGAAGGGCGGCTGGCGGGTCCTCGAGGACAACGTCCGCGTGCCCTCCGGCGTCTCCTACGTCATCTCGAACCGCCGGGTGATGGCGCAGACGCTGCCCGAGCTGTTCGTCTCGATGCGGGTGCGCCCGGTCGGCGACTACCCGAACAAGCTGCTGCAGGCACTGCGCGCCTCCGCCCCCGACGGCGTCGACGACCCGACCGTGGTCGTGCTCACCCCGGGCGTCTACAACTCCGCCTACTTCGAGCACACCCTCCTCGCCCGCCTCATGGGTGTCGAGCTGGTCGAGGGCCGCGACCTGTTCTGCACGGGCGGCAAGGTGTTCATGCGCACCACCTCCGGCCCGACCCGGGTCGACGTGATCTACCGCCGCGTGGACGACGAGTTCCTCGATCCGCTGCAGTTCCGCGCCGACTCGATGCTCGGCTCGCCCGGGCTGATGCTCGCGGCCCGGCTCGGGAACGTCACGATCGCCAACGCGGTCGGCAACGGCGTCGCCGACGACAAGCTCGTCTACACGTACTTGCCCGACCTCATCCGCTACTACCTCTCGGAGGAGCCGGTGATCAAGAACGTCGACACGTGGCGGCTCGAGGACCCGGGAGCGCTCGAGGAGGTGCTCGACCGCCTCGACGAGCTCGTCGTGAAGCCGGTCGACGGCTCCGGCGGCAAGGGCCTGGTCGTGGGGCCGGCCGCCTCGGCGAAGGAGCTCGCGGAGCTGCGGTCCCGCCTCCAGGCCGACCCGCGCGGCTGGATCGCGCAGCCGGTCGTGCAGCTCTCCACCATCCCCACCCTCGTCGACGACGGGATGCGCCCCCGGCACGCCGACCTGCGGCCCTTCGCCGTGAACGACGGCACCGACGTCTGGGTGCTGCCCGGCGGCCTGACCCGCGTCGCGCTCCCGGAGGGGCAGCTCGTCGTCAACTCGTCGCAGGGCGGCGGATCGAAGGACACCTGGGTGGTCGGCCTCGAGGAGGCGCGCAGCGCCGAGCCCGAGGCGCGCGACATCCAGGCGCTCGTCGCCGAGCAGGCCGCGGTCACCAGCTCCATCCCGATCGTCTACCCGCTCAACCACACGCCCGACCACTCGCCGCAGGACGCGCCGAACACCGACCAGGACCAGCAGCAGCAGCAGACGCTCGCGGCGGGGGAGGACGACTGATGCTCTCCCGGATCGCCGAGTCGCTGTTCTGGATCGGCCGCTACATCGAGCGGTCCGACGGCACCGCCCGCATCCTCGACGTCCACCTCCAGCTCCTGCTCGAGGACCCGTGGATCGACGAGGACACGGCCTGCCGCTCGCTCCTGTCGGTGATGGGCTCGACCCCGCCCGACGACATGCGCGAGATCACCCGCGCCGACGTGCTGGCGATCCTCGCGATCGACCGCACGAACCCCGCCTCGATCGCCTACTCGCTCGGCGCGGCCCGCGAGAACGCCCGCCGAGCGCGCGAGATCGTCTCGACCGAGCTCTGGGAGTGCCTCAACACCACGCGCACCCGGATGCCGCGCCGCGTCTCGGGCGAGCGGGTGTCGGAGTTCTTCAGCTGGGTGAGGGAGCGCTCCGCCCTCGCCGTCGGCATCATCGAGTCGGCGACCTCGCGCGACGAGGCCTGGCAGTTCTTCACCCTCGGCCGCTCGATCGAGCGCGCCGACATGACCGCCCGCCTACTCGCCACCCGCTCGCTGACCGAGGCGAGCGGCCCCTCCTGGACCACGATCCTCCGCTCCTGCGGCGCCTACGAGGCGTACCTGCGCACCTACCGGGGCGTGCCGAGCGCGCGGAACGCGGCCGAGTTCCTCCTCCTGGACCGGCTGTTCCCGCGCTCGATCCTCTTCTCGGTCTCGCGGGCGGAGGCGTGCATGCGCGACATCGAGCCGCGCACCGGCCGCATCGGCCACTCCGGCGACGCGCAGCGCGTCCTCGGGCGGATCCGCAGCGAGCTGGAGTTCCGGCCGATCAGCGACATCCTCGAGGACCTCCCGCGGCACATGGACAGCGTGCAGGAGGCGACCTCGGCCGCGTCCGAGGCGATCCGTCAGCGGTACTTCCCCACCAACGTCATGCCGAGCTGGATCGGGGAGGCGCTGTGAGCAGGCTGCGCATCAGGCACACCACGGGCTTCACCTACGCGGGGGACGTGGTCGCGTCCTACAACGAGGCGCGGATGCTTCCCGCTTCCTCGGACGGGCAGCTGGTGCTGTTCTCGAACCTCGACATCCGGCCGGTGACCTCGGTGCACGCCTACACCGACTACTGGGGCACCCGCGTCTCGTCGTTCGACGTGCTCGACGCCCACCGCGAGCTCTCGCTGACGGCGACCTCGCTCGTCGAGATCCGGCCGAAGCAGCACCCCGACCACCCGACCGGGTGGGATCAGCTGTCCGAGCAGGTCGAGACGCGCACCGAGTACGTGGAGCAGTCGAAGCAGACCCACCGCACCGCGCCGCCGGAGGACCTCTCGGCGATGGCGCGCTCGCTCGCGGACGAGGCGGCCGGGCCGTGCGAGGCTGCGCTCACGATCGCCGAGACGATCGGCCGGGCGATGACCTACCGGCAGGGCGTCACCGGCGTGCACTCCACCGCGACGGAGTCGTGGACCGCGCGCGAGGGCGTCTGCCAGGACATCACGCACATCGTGCTCGGGGCTCTGCGCTCGGTGGGCATCCCGGCGCGCTACGTCTCGGGCTACCTGCACCCCAAGCCGCACGCGGAGATCGGCGAGACCGTGGTGGGGGAGTCGCACGCCTGGGTCGAGTGGTTCTGCGGAGGCGCCTGGCGCGGCTACGACCCGACGAACCTGATCGACATCGGCGACCGCCACGTCATCGTCGGCCGCGGCCGCGACTACAACGACATCGCGCCGCTGCGCGGGGTGTTCGCCGGGCCCCGCTCGTCGAAGCTCTTCGTCCGCGTCGAGATCACCCGCGAGGCCTGAGGGCGGGCGGCGGACGCGCCCGGCGTCGGGGGCGGCCCGTCGAGCGGGCTGTCCGCGGAGCCGCCCCGTCGAGCGGGCTGTCCACGGATCCGCCCCGGCGCGCGGACCGGCTGACGGACCCTAGGCGCGGGGGCGCAGCAGGGGGACACCGCCGGTCGCCGGCAGGGCCTCCGGCCCGGGGGCCGCGAGCCGGGCGGCGCGGCGCAGGCGGAGGTGGAAGGCGAGTCCGATGGCGGCCGCCGCGATCCCGGAGGCGGCGCCGACCAGCATCGCCTGGCGCGGACCGTAGGCGTTCGCGACCCAGCCGATCAGCGGTGCGCCGATCGGGGTGCCGCCGACGAAGATCGCCATGTACAGCGCCATGACCCGGCCCCGCATCTCGAGGGCGGTCGAGAGCTGCACGTAGCCGTTGGCCGAGGTCATCAGCGTCTGCGCCGCGATGCCGACGAACGGGAGCAGGATCGCGAACGCCCAGACCGTCGGCATGACGCCGGCCAGCGCGAGCGCGACGCCGAACGCTGCGGAGGCGCCGACGATGAGCCGGAGCCTCGGGCGGTCGCGGCGAGCCGAGAGGAGCGCCCCCAGCACCGAGCCGACGGCGATCGCGGAGGAGAGGAGGCCGAACTCGCTCGCCCCCATGTCGAACTCGACCGTCGCCATCGTCGAGGCGAAGATCGGGAAGTTCAGGCCGAAGGTGCCGATCAGGAACACGATCGCGAGCACCACGAGGATGTCCGGCCGCTTCGACACGTAGCGGAACCCCTCCAGCAGCGCACCCGGGCCGCGCGTGGCGCGCGGGGCGCTGCGGAGCTGGTCGCGGTGGAGTGCGCGCAGCGAGAGCAGGACGGCGAGGAAGCTCGCGGCGTTGAGGAGGAAGACCCAGCCGGAGCCGACCGCGGCGATGAGCACGCCCGCGAGGGCCGGTCCGATCATCCGCGCCGAGTTGAAGGAGGCCGAGTTCAGCGAGACGGCGTTGGTGAGGTCGCGCTCCTCGACCAGCGCCGAGACGAACGTCTGGCGCACGGGCGCGTCGATCGCCGCGGCGAAGCCGAGGAGCAGGGCGAAGAGGTAGACCATCCAGAGCTGGACGACCCCGGTCACGACGATGAGTCCCAGGCCGAGGCCGAGCGCGCCCATCGCGCCCTGGGTGGCCATCAGGAGCTTCCGCCGGTCGAAGCGGTCGGCGATGAAGCCGGAGAAGGGGACCATCACGAGCTGCGGTCCGAACTGCAGTGCCATGGTCACGCCGAGCGCCGTCGCGTCGTGGTCGGTCAGGTCGTTGATCACGATCCAGTCCTGGGCCGTCCGCTGCATCCAGGTGCCGACGTTCGAGACCATCGCGCCCGCGAACCAGATGCGGTAGTTCGGCACGGCGAGGGAGCGGAACATCGCGCTCATCGGTCGGCCACCGCGCGCAGGACCGCCGCCGCGTCGTGGAGCAGGCGCAGGTCCTCGGGAGGGAGCTCCTCGAGGCGCGCCACGAGCCACGCGTCGCGGCTGCGGCGCACGTCGAGCACCAGTGCGGTGCCGGCCCCGGTGGGGCGGATGCGGGTGACGCGGCCGTCGGCGGGGTCGGCCAGGCGCTCCGCGAGTCCTTCGTCGACCAGGCAGCCGACCGTGCGGGTCATCGACGGCGGGCGGACCCGCTCCGCCTGGGCCAGCTCGCCGAGGGTCTTCGCGCCCTCGCGGTGCAGGAGCGCGAGCACGCTGAACTGCGGATCGCTGAGCTCGTGCTGGGCCTTCTCCTGCCGGAGCCGCCGTCCGAGCCGGCCGACCGCTGCCCGCACCTCGCCCGCGAGGGAGGTCAGCGGGAGATCGGTCTGCGGGGTGTCGGTCGGAGGGGTCTCGGTCTGCAGGGTCTCGGTCGATGGCACATAGTTAGCCTAACAAAAGAACTGCCGCTCAGGCGGAGATCCGCGCGGTCCGCACCGCCCCGATGCTCGCGGCGACCACGAGCGCGATCCCGACGGCCTCGACGGCGCTGAGGCGCTGCCCGAGCACGAGGAAGCCCGAGAGCGCGGCCGCGCCGGGGGAGAGCGACATCAGGATCGAGAAGGTGGAGGAGCGCAGGCGCCGCAGCGCCAGCAGCTCCAGCGCGTAGGGCACCGCGGAGGAGAGCACCGCCACGGCGAGCCCGAGGAGCAGCACCGGCGGCACCACCAGGGCGGGCCCGGCGGAGGCGAGGCCGAACGGCAGCGACACGATCGCGCCGGCCGCCAGCGCCAGCGCGAGCCCGTCGATCCCCTGGAACCTCCCGCCGGTGCGGCCGGCGAAGACGATGTACGCGGCCCAGAGCACAGCGGCCCCCAGCGCGAAGCCGACGCCGACCGGGTCCAGCGCCGAGAACCCGCCCTGCGACAGGGTCACCACTCCGGCCAGCGCGAGCACCGCCCAGACCAGGCTCAGCACGCTCCTCCCGGCGATCACCGAGAGCGTCAGCGGCCCGAGCACCTCGAGGGTGACGGCGGCGCCCTGCGGAATCCGGGCGATGGCCTCGTAGTAGCAGGCGTTCATCCCGCCGAGGGCGAGGCCGTAGGCGGCGACGGTGGCCCAGTCGCTCCGGCTGTGGCCGCGCAGCCGCGGACGGCAGACCAGGAGCAGCACGACGGCCGAGAACACCAGCCGGAGCGTGACGGTGCCGATCGGCCCCGCGGCGGGGAAGAGCAGCACGGCGAAGGAGGCGCCCAGCTGCACGCTCGCGACCGACCCGAGCACCAGGCCGATCGAGCCAGCGCTCGCCGGGCGCCGCTCCGGAGCGGCCGCTGCGCTCAGCTGGAGCGCCGCTGCGTCTGGACGGGCGGGACGTTGTAGCCGAGCAGGCCGACGCCGGTCGCGTCCCAGCGCAGCGTGGTCAGCGAGACGTTGTCGACCACCGGGAAGGTGTGCCGGTAGGTCTCGGGGTTGATGCCGAGGTAGGCGCACAGCAGGAGGCGGATGAGCGTGCCGTGCGCGACGACGAGCACCCGGCCGTCGGGGTGCTCGCGGTGGATGCGCGCGAGTGAGGTGTTCGCGCGGGCGACGGCGTCGAGGCCGGACTCGCCGCCGGGCATCGGCTGGATGGCCGGCGCCGCGACCCACGCGTGGTACTCGTCCGGGAAGCGCTTCTCCATCTCGTCGGTGGTCAGCCCCTCACCGCGGCCGAAGTCGACCTCGACCAGCGCCGGGTCGGGCTGCAGCTCGAGGTGGGCCGCCCGCGCGGCGGGCACGGCGGTGCGCACGGCCCGGACCAGGGTGGAGGAGTACACCGCCTCGAGGTCGGCGTCGACGGCCCAGGCGGCCAGAGTCGCCGCCTGGTCCTGGCCCCGGGGGGTCAGCGCGATGTCGGAGGAGCCCGCGAAGCGGTTCTCGGAGTGCCAGACAGTCTCTCCGTGCCGGGCGAGGATCAGGGTCGTCACCCCCTGAGCCTACCGACCGCGCGGGCCCGCGGGCCCCGCGCTCAGGCGGCGGGAACGCCGTAGTGCGCGTCGACCATCACCGGGAGGTGGTCCGAGACGCCCTGGGGCAGCGTGGAGACCCGCTCGATCCGCACGGAGTCGCTGATCGCGAAGTCGAAGTGGCCGCTGAAGTAGCGGTAGCGCGCGTAGGTGGGGGAGTCGCTCCGCGAGACCAGGTAGCCGTTCCGGGTCATCCGGCGGTCGAGTCCGCGGAAGAACCACGGGTAGTTGTAGTCGCCGACCATCAGGGAGGGGGTGTCCGGCGCGTACTCGCGCAGCCGGTTGAGCGCCTCGTCGATCTGCTTGCGGCGCAGGGCGTTGCCGGCCGAGAGCGGGGCGGCGTGGAAGGAGGAGACGGCGATCGATCCGCCGTCGCGGTCGTCGAGGCGGACGGCCAGCAGGCGCTCGTGAGCGGGGGACATCACCCGGTCGTGCATGGACTTGCTGAGCTCGAACGCGGCGCTGCCGGAGAGCTCGAAGCGGTCCTGCGAGTAGTAGACGGCCAGGCCCAGGCGGTTGCGGGCCGTGACGGACGCGAGCCGGAGCGAGCCCACCTCCTGCGGCAGCTTCGTGGTGTCGCACTCCTGCAGGCACAGGACGTCGATGTCGTGGCGGGCGGCGAGGGGGGCGATCTCGGCGTGCGCTCGGTGCTCCCGGAGGTTGTAGGAGATCACGCGGAGGGCGCGTTCGGTCGGCTGCATTTCGCCAGTGTAGGGCGCGCCGACCGAGCGCCGGCCGACCCTCCGGCGAACACGGAGGGACCTCCTCGGAACGCGGTCGGAACGTTCGCCGACCGGCCGGGGAGGTCCCTCGCGGAGCCGTGTCAGTGCTGCTCGGTGCCCGAGGCGTCGGTCTCGGCGTCGGTGCCGTGGACGCCGTCGGTGGGGCCCCAGTCGGGCAGCGGGGGGTTCTGCTCCTCGCCGTCGGCGCCGACGCCGTCGGCGAGGGGGGAGGCCGCGCCGCCGACCTCGTCGAGGCCCGCGGAGGTGCCGGTCTCGGTGGCGGGGTCGGGCGTGCGCGCGCCGTCGGCCGTGTCGGTGCCGTCGGTGGTGTCGGTGGGGGTGGGCTCGATGTCGTAGTCGGAGCTGCTCATGCCCTGACGCTACGACTCCGCCGCCCGCGGGGGCACCCCCTTGCGCTCCCGCGAACGACGCAGGCCCCCCGCACCGGGAAGGTGCGAGGGGCCTCCGAAGGGGGAGTGCTCAGCGTCCGTAGGCGGAGGCGGCGGGGCAGTCGAACGGGTCGCCGCCGGCCGACAGGCCGACCTTGTTGAGGTAGCGGACGACGATCGCGTACGACTCCATCAGCGAGGTCTCGGTGTAGGGGATCTGGTGGGTGGTGCAGTACTCCTTGGCGATGACCTGCGCACGGCGCAGCGCCGGGCGGGGCATGTTCGGGAAGAGGTGGTGCTCCACCTGGTAGTTGAGGCCGCCCATGTAGAGGTCGGTGAACCAGGTGCTGCGGATGCTGCGCGAGGTGAGGACCTGGCGGCGGAGGAAGTCGACGCGCGCCTCCTTCGGCAGCAGCGGCATGCCCTTGTGGTTCGGCGCGAACGAGGCGCCCATGTAGAGGCCGAAGACGCCCAGCTGCACGCCGACGAAGGCGAACGCCATGCCGAGGGGGAGGGCCCAGAAGACGACGGCGAGGTAGAGGCCGACGCGGGTGACGAGCATGGTGATCTCGACCCAGCGCTTGTCGACCTTGCCCTTGCCGAACACGGTGCGGAAGCCGTGCAGGTGCAGGTTGAGGCCCTCGAGCAGCAGGAGCGGGAAGAACGCGTAGCCCTGGCGGCGGGTGAGCCAGGCGTAGAGGCCGCGCGAGCGGGCCGCGTCCTCGGCGGTGAAGGAGACGACGTCGCGCTCGATGTCCGGGTCCTTGCCCAGCACGTTCGGGTTCGCGTGGTGGCGGCTGTGCTTGGTCATCCACCAGGAGTAGCTGATGCCGACGAAGAGGTTCGCGAGGGTGCGGCCGGCGATGTCGTTGGCCTTGCCTGACTCGAACACCTGGCGGTGCGAGGCCTCGTGGGCGAGGAAGGCGAACTGCGTCAGCACGATGCCGAGGGCGGCGGCGAGCAGGAGCTGGAACCAGGAGTCGCCCAGCAGGACGAAGCCGGTGACGATGCCGCCGAGCGCGAGGACCAGCGCGCCGAACATCGTGTAGTAGAAGCCGGTGCGGCGGCGGAGGAGCCCCGCGTCGCGGACCGTGCTGAGGAGACCGGAGTACTCGGTCGTCGGGTTGACGCGGCCGTCGGCGCGGGGACGGGTGCGGACGACGCGGGGGGCGCCTCCGGTGACGGACGTGGTGGTGGGGGTGCTCATCGGCGCCTCGCTCTTCGTGGTGACCGTCGGCGTCGACGGTCTCTCGGCGAGCGATCCCGACGGGGGCGGTCCGCTCATGGTTCACCGCGTCGGTAGGGGCCGGACGCGGCATCAGGGCGACCGGGGTCAAGGGCAACCTGGTGTGAACACTACGGGGGCGGCGGCGGCACCGCACCATGGCGATTGCCAGCCTTCGCTCCGCGCGTGTCGGGAAGGGTGGGTTGCGCCTCCGGCGGGACCGCCGCCGGAGGCGCACGGGCTCAGGAGCCGATCGAGTCCTGCGGGCGGCCGGACTTGAGCGCGGCGAGGCGCGCCTCCACCTCGGTCATCTCACCGAGGTCCTCGAGCGACTCGAACTGCGCGTCCAGGCTCGAGGAGGCGAGCTCCTCCGCGCCGCGGACGCGCGCCTCCTCGCGGCGGATCTTCTGCTCGAAGCGGCTCACCTCGCTCGTCGGGTCCATCAGGTCGATGCTCTTCACGGCGTCCTGGACCTGGCTCTGCGCCTCGACGGTCTTGGAGCGGGCGATCAGCTCGTCGCGCTTGCTCGAGAGCTGCTGCAGCTTCTCGCGCATCTGGTTCAGGCCCGACTTGAGCTTGTCGACGACCTCGGTCTGCGAGGCGATGGTCGGCTCGGCGTCCTTCGCCTCCTTCTCGGACTGGATCTGGCGCTGCAGAGCGACCTTGGCCAGCGCGTCGAACTTGTCGGCGTCGCCGGCGCTCCCGCCGGTGCGCAGCTCGTCGGCCTTGCGGCTCGCGGCGAGGGCCTTGCCGCCCCACTCCTGGGCGTTCTGCACGTCCTCGCGGTAGTCGTCCTCGAGCAGGCGCAGGTTGCCGATCGTGGTGGCGATCGCCGCCTCGGCGTCGCGGATGCTGTCGGTGTAGTCGCGGACCATCTGGTCGAGCATCTTCTGCGGGTCCTCGGCCTGGTCGAGGAGCGCGTTGATGTTGGCCTTCGCGAGCTGCGCGATGCGGCCGAAGATCGACTGTCTCTGAGCCATGGGTGTCTCTCCTTGCGTCGTGGGTGGTGGCGGATGTCGGAGGTGGTGCCGGAGTCGTGGGGGAGGTGGTGGTCGTCGGTCGTGCGCGGATGCCCGGGGGCGCTCAGAAGCGCCCGCCGCCTCCACGGCGTCCGCCTCCGCCGCTGCTGCGCCCGCCGCCGAAGCCGCCGCCGCCGGAGCGCCGGGACGAGCCGCCGCCGCCGAAGCCGCCGCTGAACCCGCCTCCGCCGAAGCCGCCCGAGCGGTAGCCGCTGCGGCGTCCGCCTCCCAGGAGCGACTCGACCAGGATCCCGCCGAGGAACGCGCCGGTCGTGTCGCCTCCGTAGGGGCTGCCGACGGCGTTCGGGGCGGAGTAGGAGCCGGCGTCGGCCCGCGCCCGCTCGAGCGCCTGCTGGGCGAGCTGCGAAGCGCGCTGGGCGGAGGCGAGAGCCTCGCGGGGGTCGGTGGCGGCGATGCGCTCGGCGTATTCGGCCGAGCGGGCGGCCTCGGCGACGCGGGTGCGCGCTTCCGAGCCGACCGCGCCGCGGCGGGCCGCGATGAAGTCCTCGGCGGCCGAGACGCGGCTGCGGGCGGAGGTGAGCTCGGCGCCGAGGGCGGCCCGCTCGCGCTCGCGCTGGGCCTGCGCGTCGCGGAACCCGCCGACGGCGGCGTCGATCGTGGCGTCGGCGGCGGTGAGCGCCTCGAGCAGGGCGAGCGGGTCGTTCGGCCGCACGGAGGCGGCGCGCTCGACGTCGTCGAGGGCGGCCTCGGTCGAGGCGACCGCCGCGGCGACGTTCTGCGCCTGGGCGGCGGACTCCGCGTCCTGGGAGGCGGCGAGCGATCGTCCCTGCGCCACGTCGGCGCGGATCTCGGCGACGCGGCCGGCGAGCGACGCCTCCGCCTTCTGCAGCTCGTCGCCGCGCGTGGCCACCGCGTCGACGAGCCCGGAGGCCTGCTCGGCGGCCTGCTGCCCGGCGCGCAGCAGCACGGCGGCGCGGCCGGAGTCGCCGACCTGCAGCGCCTGCTGGGCGCCGGCGAGCTGGTCGCGGGTGAAGCGGAGGCGGTCCTCGGCCTGGTCGGCGTCGTCGCCCACGTCGTCGATCGCGGTCGGCGCGTAGCGGGAGGCGAGCTCGGCGAGGCGGGCGCGGGCCGACGGGAGGCGGTCGCCGACCTCGGCGGCGCGAGCCGAGAGCGCGGCGGCGACCTGCGGCGCGTTCTTCTCGAGGTCGCGCAGTTCCTCGAACGCACTCGCGCGCTCGTCGAGCGTCTGCTCGGCGTCGGCGCAGAGCTGGAGGATGCGCTGGTAGCCGTCGCGGCGCTCCTGATCGGTCTCCGGCTCGGCGTCGTCGAGGCGCTGCTGCAGGGTGAAGGCCTCGCCGAGCAGGCGCTTCGCGGTGACGAGCGCCTCGCGGAACGCGCCGGTCGCGTCGGCGCCGAACTGCGCCTCCGCGAAGCCGACCTCCTGCTCGCTGGTGCGGACGGCGTCGTCGGCGTGGACGAGGGCCGACCCGGCACGGGTGGCGAGCTCGTCGATCGAGGCCTCCACCGCCTCCTGGGCGCGGCGCTTCCGCGCGCGGCGGACGAGCAGCAGCACCACGAGGCCGACCACGACGAGGGCCGCGAGCACGCCGAGCGCGATCAGCAGCCCCGAGCCGAGGGACTCGCCGGCGCTGGGCGCGTCGAGGCGCTGCCCGATCCCGTCGGCGGCGGCCACCGCGGCTCCGGCCCAGTCGCCGTCGGCGAGCCTCGGCTCGATGTCGTCGGACTGGAGCGAGGAGACCTGCGCGTCGTCGAGGGCGAAGCCCTGCGCGACCGACACCTGGTACTGACGGGCGTCGACCGCGACGGCCAGGAGGACGTCGTCGGTGCCCAGTCCGTTGCGGGTCGCGGTCTCGTCCGCCCACGCGGCGCGGTCGGACGGATCCGTGAAGGAGTCGACGAAGGCGACGAACAGCTGCACGCGGTGCTGGTCGTAGAGGGCCCGCGAGGCCTGCTCGATCTCGGCCGTCTCTCCGGAGCTCAGCACCCCGACCGAGTCGAGGACGGTGGAGGAGGAGAAGGAGACGGGCGATTCGGCCGTCGCCGCGGTCGCGGGGACCAGCGCGAGGACCGCGGCGATCAGGAGGGCCGCGAGCGCCGGCAGCAGCCGGGAGCTCACGGGGTGGTGGGGTCTCGCCGGCATCGCGCACACTCCTTCGTCGTCGCCTCCCGAGTGTAGACAGCCCGGATGTCCGAGCAGGGGTCGGGAGGCGGCAGGCCGTCGACCGCGTGCCCGGGGCGCGGGGGATGGGAGAACGCTGGGAGGAGGAATGACCGTGCTCCGCTCGCGGTTGCCGACCGGAGTGCTCCGCAGGTGCACGTGCCTCCCCCCTCAGGGCAGCCCCTGAGACAGCTCCGTAGAAAGGCGATCCCGTGGATCCGTTCTCCCCCCTCACCGCCGGCGACCTCGACCTCCCCAACCGCATCGTCCTGGCACCGATGACGCGACTGCGCTCCGACGAGCAGGGCGTGCCCGGCGCGATCGTCGCCGAGTACTACGCCCAGCGCGCGAGCATGGGCCTGCTGATCAGCGAGGGCGTCTTCCCCAGCGCCGAGTCCAAGGGCTACGCCGGGCAGCCCGGCATCGAGACCGACGCGCAGGCCGCGGGCTGGCGCGCCGTCGCCGACGCCGTGCACGCCGCGGGTGGGCGCATCGTCATGCAGCTGATGAACGCGGGCCGCGTCTCACACACCGAGATCACCGGCACCGACCGCATCGTCGCCCCGAGCGCCGTCGCCATCGACGGAGAGGTGCACACCCCCTCCGGCAAGAAGCCCTTCCCGGTGCCGCACGCGCTGACCACCGAGGAGCTGGCGACCGTCCGCGACGAGTTCGTCGCCGCCGCCCGCCGCGCGATCGACGCCGGCTTCGACGGAGTCGAGGTGCACGGCGCCAACGGCTACCTGCTGCACGAGTTCCTCTCGCCCGTCTCCAACGTGCGCACCGACCAGTACGGCGGGACCCCGGCCGAGCGCGCCGCGTTCCCGCTCGAGGTCACCCGCGCGATCGTCGACGAGGTCGGAGCGGGCCGCGTCGGCATCCGCCTCTCGCCGGCCCACAACATCCAGGACGTCGTCGAGACCGACGGCGACGACGTGCGCGCCACCTACGAGGCCGTCGTCGACGGGCTCGCCCCGCTCGGCCTGGCCTACCTCAGCGTCCTGCACGCCGAGCCCGCCGGCGAGCTGGTCCAGGACCTCCGCTCGCGCTTCGACGGCGTCTTCATCGCCAACAGCGGCTTCGGCTCGCCGACCAGCCGCGAGGAGGCGACCGAGCTGATCAGCGAGGGCCACGCCGACGCCGTGGCCGTCGGCCGCCCGGCGATCGCCAACCCCGACCTGGTCGAGCGCTGGCAGGGCGGGCACCCCGAGAACGGGGTCGTCCAGGAGACGGTCTACGGCGGAGGAGCCGAGGGCTACACCGACTACGAGCCCCTCTCGGCGTAGTCGCGACTCACGCGGAAGGCCCGCTCCCTCGAGGGGGAGCGGGCCTTCCGCGTACCGGGGGGATCAGCTCTCGCTGCCCCGGCTCTTCAGCTCGGACTCGATGCGGGCGTCCTGCTCGGGCGAGAGCTCGTGGTCCTCGTCCTCCGGGCCGGCCGTCTCGCCGACGCGGCCCTCGCCGAGGGCGTGGATCGAGGTGATCTCGTCCTCGAGCGCGGCGTCGCGGTCGTGCTCGCTCACGAGCCGGTCTCGATCTCCCCGGCGGAGACGGCCTCGGCGTACTTGCGGAGGTCCGGGCCGGGCTCGAAGTCGATGAAGCGGTCCTTGAGGCGCGCGTTCAGCTCGGCGAACACGTCCTCCCAGGGCTCGCCCTTCTTGCTCGTCGCGAGGTCGAGCACCGCCTCGCGGAGGACCCTGTCCGAGTCCTCGAGGATCTTGTCGCGGGCTTCGTCGTTCCAGCGGATGTCCTGTGCGTCCATGCTCCGACCGTAGGCGCGGAGCGGCGGGGGCTCCTACGCCTCCCGCCCCCCCGCCGCTCCGCGCTCAGGAGAGCGCCGGCAGCACCTCGCGCTCGAACAGCTCGATGCCGGACCGGTCGTAGGCGGCGTCCGGGAAGTAGAGGATGCCGTAGTCCATCCCGCGCGACTGCATGCCGGCGAGCCGGTCGACGATCTGCGCGGGAGTGCCGACCGCGAGCGCGTCGGGGCTGCGGTACTCGGCGACGAAGGACGCCGCTCCCTCCGCGCCGAGGTACGGGACCACGCGCTCCTCGAGACGCTGCAGCGCCGCCTCGACCTCCGCCTCCGTCTCGCCGATCACGACGTTGTAGTTCGAGCTCCGGGTGATCGCCGAGAAGTCGGTGCCCAGGCGCTCGCAGTGCCCGCGGAGGACCGAGCTCTTGTGGTCGAACGCCTCCGGGGTCCCGGCGAAGTTCGTGTACTGCGCGTACTGGGCCGCGATCCGCAGCGTGACCTTCTCGCCGCCGCCGGCGACCCACAGCGGGATGCCGCCCTCCTGCAGGGGCAGCGGCCGGTTCTGCGCGCCGTCCACCTGGTAGTAGCGGCCGTCGAGGGTCGCGGACCCGGTCGTCCAGGCCTGCTGCAGGATCTGCACTCCCTCGTCGAGCCGGCCCAGCCGCTCGGCGATCGGCGGGAAGCCGTAGCCGTACGCGCGCCACTCGTGCTCGTACCAGCCGCCGCCGATGCCCATCTCGACCCGCCCGCCCGAGACGATGTCGACGGTCGTCGCGACCTTGGCGAGGTAGGCGGGGTTCCGGTAGCCCATGCAGGTGCACATCTGGCCCAGCCGCACGCGCGACGTGGTGGCGCCGAACGCGCTCATCAGCGACCACGCCTCGTGCGTCGCCTCCTCCGTCACCTGCGGGACGGTGTGGAAGTGGTCGTAGACCCAGATCGACTCCCAGGCGCCGTCGTCGGCGTGCCGGGCGAGGTCGCTCATGGTGCGCCACTGGTCGGCGGTCGGGACGCCGACGAGGTCGTGGCGCCAGCCCTGGGGGATGAAGAGTCCGAATCGCATGCCGCCGACCCTAGGGCGGCCCGGCCCCCGAGGTCGAGGGGGTCGCGGTGCTCGCGTACGCTTCCGACCGATGCTGACCTTCACAGAGGATCTCGGACTCCCCGTCCTCGCGCTGATGATCCTCGCCGCCTTCGCGGCCGGCTGGATCGACGCGGTCGTAGGCGGCGGCGGCCTCCTCCAGCTCCCGGCCCTGCTCCTCGTGCCGGGGATCTCGCCCGTGCAGGCGCTCGCCACGAACAAGCTGGCCTCGATCTTCGGCACGACCACCAGCGCGATCACCTACTACCGGCGCGCGAAGCCCGATCTGCGCACCGCGCTGCCGATGGCGGCGGTCGCCCTCGCGGGCAGCTACGGAGGCGCGACGCTCGCCGGCCTCCTCCCGGCCGCGGTGTTCAAGCCGATCATCGTCGTCGCGCTGATCGTGGTCGCCGTCGTGACGATCGCCCGCCCGGCACTGGGCAGCGTCACGGTGCTCAAGCACGCGGGCCGGCGCCACCTCGTCACGGCGGCCGTGCTGGGACTCCTGATCGGCTTCTACGACGGCCTGATCGGACCGGGCACCGGGACCTTCCTGATCATCGCCCTGATCACCGCGCTGGGCTACGACTTCCTGCTCGCCAGCGCCAAGGCGAAGATCGTCAACGTCGCGACCAACCTCGGCGCCCTGCTCTACTTCGTGCCGGGCGGGCACATGATCTGGCTGCTGGGCCTCCTGATGGGCGCCGCCAACGTGGCGGGCGCGTACCTCGGCTCGCGGATGGCCGTCGCTCGTGGCAGCCGCTTCATCCGGGTCGCGTTCCTCGTCGTGGTCGGCGCCCTCATCCTCAAGGTCGGCTCCGACGTCTGGACCGAGAACCTGGCGCCGCTGCTGCGCTAGCGCGGGCTCCGGGACCGAGCCGCGGAACGAGGACGGGACCCCCGCCGCAGCAAGGGGTCCCGTCCTCGTTCCGATCGCTCGGCGCTCCGCTCCGCCGACCTCAGCCGAAGGGGATCGAGCCGACCAGCACGCCGACGGCGAGCATGACCAGCGAGACGACGACCGCTCGCCACAGCACCTTGCGGTGGTGGTCGCCGAGGTTCACCGCGGCGAGGGAGACGAGCAGGAGGATCGCCGGGACCAGCGGGCTCTGGAGGTGCACCGGCTGCCCGGTGATGGAGGCGCGCGCCATCTCGACCGGCGAGATGCCGTAGTTCGCCGCGCTCTCGGAGAGCACGGGGAGGATGCCGTAGTAGAACGCGTCGTTCGACATGAAGAAGGTCATCGGGATGCTGAGCACGCCGGTGATCACGGCGAGGAACGGGCCGAGCGCCGGCGGGATCACCGCGACGACCCACTCCGCCATGGCGTCGACCATGCCGGTGCCGTTGAGGACGCCGATCAGCACGCCGGCCGCCAGCACCATCGACACGACGCCCACGATGCTCGGCGCGTGCTTGACGATCTCGGCCGCCTGGTCCTTCATCTTCGGGAAGTTGATCAGGAGGGCGACCGCGGAGCCGACCATGAACACGTAGGGCAGCGGCAGGATGTCGGCGACCAGCAGCGTCATCACCGCGAGGGTCAGGACCAGGTTCACCCAGATCAGCTTCGGGCGCAGCGTCTCGCGCTCGGGGTCGAGCATCGTGTCGGCCATCGCGGTGTCGGCGTCGTCGGCCTGCACGCGGGCGGCGACGGCCACCTGGGCTCCGCGCAGGGCCTGGGGGCCGCGGAGGAAGGAGAAGCGCTCCCGGGCGACGGTGCGGATGCCCCCGGTCAGGGCCGCGAGGCCGCCGGTGCGGGCGCCGCCCGAGCGGGAGGAGGAGCCGCGGCCGGCGCCGACGAGCTCCTGCTCGAGCATCGGCTCGGCCAGCGCGAGCGAGCCGAGGCGGCGGCGCTCGCCGAGCCCGAGGAACCAGGCGAAGACGAGCGTGACGGCCAGGCCCACCGCGAGCGAGGGGAGCATCGGCACGAAGATCTCGCTCGGCGAGACCTGGAGTGCCGCGGCGGCGCGCACCGTCGGTCCGCCCCAGGGGACGATGTTGAGCGTGCCGTTGGCCAGGCCCGCGACGCAGGTCAGCACGACCGGGTTCATCCCCAGGCGCAGGTAGATCGGGAGCATCGCGGCGGTGGTGACGATGAAGGTGGTCGAGCCGTCGCCGTCGAGCGAGACCGCACCCGCGAGCAGCGCCGTGCCGAGCACGACCTTCGCCGGGTCGTCGCCGAGCGCGCGGACGATGAAGCGGATCAGCGGGTCGAAGAGCCCGACGTCGATCATGATCCCGAAGTACATGATCGCGAACATCAGCAGCGCGGCCGTGGGCGCGAGGCTGCCGATCGCCTCGAGGACCATGTCGCCGATGCCGAGGCCGGCGCCCGCGAAGAGGCCGAAGATCGTCGGCACGACGATCAGGGCGACCATCGGCGTCAGCCGCTTGGTCATGATCAGGGCCATGAAGGCCAGGATCATGGTGAAACCGAGTAATACCAACACAGCTGACTCCTTCGTCCAGTGCCTCCGCCCGCGCTCGGCGGGAGAGCCGGCCGGGAGATGGTGGAAACCCTAGGCAGCCCCGCGTCCGGCGCCGGGGTATCGCTCATTACGGCGACATCTGCGCATAGTGTGGCTTCTGCGCATTCTGCGCACGACGACGGCGAGGAGGCCCCGATGCGCTTCGCGACCCACGTCCTGGTCCTGCAGCTCGCCACGGTGTCGGCCGCCGTGCTGGTCTGCGCGGGGCTCGTCACCGCGCTCAGCGTCCAGCAGCTGCGCGGCGAGGCGGAGGGCACGGCGCTCGCCATCGCCCGCACCGTCGCCGAGGACCCCGACGTGCGCGACGCGGTCGCCGCGTCCTCCGCCGTGCCCGGCGCGCCCGCCGCCTCGGAGCTGCGCGGCGGACCGCTCGAGGACGTCGCCGCCGCCGTCGAGCAGCGCACCGGCGCGCTCTTCGTCGTGATCACCGACGACCAGGGCATCCGCCTCGCCCACCCCGACGAGGACCGCCTCGGCGAGCGGGTCTCGACCAGCCCCGACGAGGCGCTCGCCGGGCGCGAGAGCGTCTCGTGGGGCACCGGCACGCTCGGCGAGTCGGCACGGGCCAAGGTCCCGGTCTTCGCCGCGGGGGAGCAGCGGGTCGTCGGCGAGGTCAGCATCGGCTTCGCGCGCTCCAGCGTCTTCACCGACCTGCCGACCGCGCTGCTCGGCGTCCTCGCCGCGGCGCTCGCCGGGCTGGTGCTCGCCGCCGTCGCCTCCGTCTTCATCCGCCGCCGCCTGCTGCGCCTGACGCTCGGCCTCGCCCCGGAGGAGCTCACCTCGCTCGTGCAGGACCAGGCCGCCGTGCTCGACGGAGTCGACGAGGGCGTGCTCGCGCTCGACCGCGACGGGCGCGTCGGCGTCTGCAATGCGCGGGCCGCCGCGATCCTCGGCTCCGACGACCCGACCGGGCGGGCGCTGCACGGGCGGCCGCTCGCGGAGCTCGACCTGCCCGTTCCGCTGGCCGACGCGATCGGGGCCGCGCTGCACTCCGTCGAACCGCCCCGTCCCGGAGGCGAGGAGGGCTTCGTCGTCCGCTCCCGCATCGTCTACGTCGACATCCGCCGGGTGACCCGCGGCGACCGCGACCTGGGCGTGGTGGTGGTGCTGCGCGACCGCACCGACCTCGCCGCGCTGAGCCGGCGCCTCGACGCGGTCGGCGCGATGACCAACGCGCTCCGGGTGCAGCGGCACGAGTTCGCCAACCGCCTGCACGTGGTCGCCGGCCTGCTGGATGCGGGGCGGACCGCGTCGGCTCGCGACTACCTCGACGAGGTGCTGACCCGCGGCCCGCTCAAGTACCCGGTGCAGCACGCCGACCGGCTGCAGGAGCCGTACCTCCAGGCGCTCGTCGGCGCGAAGGGGATCGAGGCGGCCGAGCGCGGCGTGCTGCTGACGCTCGGTGAGGAGACGCTGGTGCGCGGCACCGTCGTCGAGCCGGAGGACGTCGCCACGGTGGTCGGGAACCTGGTCGACAACGCGGTGCGCGCGGCGGTCGAGGGGCGGCGCGACGTGCGCTTCGTCGAGGTCGAGCTGCTCGACGACGGCGACGCTCTCTTCGTGACGGTCGCCGACTCCGGCGACGGAGTGCTCGATCCGGACTCGCTGTTCGACCGGGCCGGCGCGGGCGACCCCGTCGAGGACGACGGCCGCGTGCACGGCCGGGGCTTCGGCCTGCCGCTGTGCCGTGAGGTGGCCGCCCGGCGCGGCGGCGAGGTCTGGCTGGCGGACCCCGGCGGAGCGGAGTCGGGGGCCGTGCTGTGCGCGCGCCTCCCCGGAGCGGTGCTGCCGCCGGAGCAGGACGGGGACGGGTCATGAGCGCGGACACGGCGCGGGAGCGCACGGTGCTGGTGGTGGACGACGACTTCCGGGTCGCGCAGCTGCACGCGGACCTGGTCGAGGCGCGGCAGGGGCTGACGGCCCTTCCTCCGGTGCACACGGCGCGCGCGGCGCGGGCGGCCGTCGCCGAGCACGCGCCCGATCTGCTGCTGCTCGACGTGCACCTGCCGGATCAGAGCGGGATCGCGCTGCTCCGCGAGCTCGACACCGACGCGTTCGTCGTGAGCGCCGCCTCCGACGGGGCGACGGTGCGGCGCGCCCTGCACGCGGGAGCGCTCGGGTACCTCATCAAGCCGTTCGAGGCGCGCCTGCTCGGCGAGCGCCTCGACGCGTACGTGCGGTTCCGGAACGTGCTGCGGGAGGACCGCGCGGCCGATCAGGAGGCGGTGGAGCGGGCGCTGCGCATCCTGCACTCGGGCGACGCGACCGCCGCGCAGCCCTCGCGCTCGGCGACCGAGCAGCTCGTCCTGGCGCGCCTGGCCGAGTCGGGCGCCGAGCTGTCGGCTCTCGAGGTGGCCGAGCGCGCCGGCATCTCGCGCGCCACCGCCCAGCGCTACCTCTCGGGTCTCGCGGGCCGCGGCCTCGTCGAGATGACCCTCAGCTACGGCACCACCGGCCGCCCGGAGCACCGCTACCGCGCCCGCTGACCCTCCGCGAGCGGAGTCCGCGCTCGAGCCGGCGGGGCGTTCTCGGCGGTCAAGACCCGCTCTCGGGGACCTGAGCGCCTAGGGGAGCTGACTGCGGAGCACCGGCGTGCGGTGCTCGGTCGAGCCGAACGGGGGATCCGCGTGTCAGCGGATCCTCCTAGGCGGTCGGGACCCGCTCTCGGGAACCCGACCGCCCGTGGGAGCCGACTGCGGTGCGCCGCCCTGCGGCGCACGAGACGGCCCGTCGAACGAGCGATCCGCGTGTCAGCGGATCGTTCTAGGCGGTCGGGACCCGCTCTCGGGAAACCGACCGCCTAGGAGAGCCGACTGCGGTGCGCCGCCTCGCGGCGCACGAGACGACTCAGTGCGTCGCGTCGACGTCCGCGCCCGCGGCCTCGGCCACGCGGCGGCGCTCGGCGGCCTCGGCGGCCATGCGGCGGCCCTTGGGGCTGACGAGGGAGGCGATCACCGTGATCACGAGGACGCCGATGATGACCGAGAGCGACAGTCCGGTGCCGATCTCGAAGACCTCCACGTGCTCGCCGTTGTTGATGAACGGCAGGTTGTTCTCGTGGAGCGCGTGCAGGATCAGCTTCACGCCGATGAAGGCGAGGATCGCGGCGAGGCCGATGCTGAGGTAGACGAGGCGGTCGAGCAGGCCGTCGATGAGGAAGTACAGCTGGCGCAGGCCCAGCAGCGAGAACGCGGTCGCCGTGAAGACGAGGTACACGTCGCTGGTGAGGCCGAAGATCGCCGGCACGCTGTCGAGGGCGAACAGGATGTCCGTTCCGCCGATCGCCGCCATGACGAGGATCATCGGCGTGAGGACCTTCTTGCCGTCGATGTGCGTGTAGAACTTGTCGCCGTCGTACTGGTCGCTCGTCTTGAAGATCCGCTTGGCCAGGCGCACCATCACGTTGTCGCTGGAGTGGTCGTCGCCCGGCTTGACCAGGTTGAACGCGGTCAGCAGCAGGATCAGGCCGAAGATGTAGAAGACCCAGGCGAACGAGTTGATCAGTGCGGCGCCGAGGAAGATGAAGCCGGTGCGGGCGATCAGCGCGAAGACGATGCCGAAGAGGAGCACCTTCTGCTGGTCGGCGCGGGGCACCTTGAAGCTCGCCATGATGATGAGGAAGACGAACAGGTTGTCGACCGAGAGGGCCTTCTCGGTGATGTACCCCGCGAAGTACTCCGATCCGGGCGTCGCTCCGCCGAAGACGAGGACGCCGAGCCCGAAGAGCACGGCGATGCCGACGTAGAGCGCCGACCAGATAGACGACTCCTTCAGCGTGGGCTCGTGGGCCTTCCGGACGTGGAAGAAGAAGTCGAAGAGCAGGAGCAGGACGATGAAGACGATCGTCAGGGTCCAGATCAGGGGCGATACGGTCATGAAGGGGCTGGCCTCGCTCGTGAAGGGGGGTCGGGGGACGGTCGCGGGGGTCGCTCGTCAAGGGAAAAGGTAGCGAGGCACCGTAGCGAGCAGGGTGCCCGCCGATGGATCGTGAGTATCTTCTCAGTTCTCCGCGCGTCCCTCGCGCCCAGCGGCCGGAGCGCCACACTGGTCACCATGACCGGCGCCGCTGTCGACAGGACCTTCCAGGACGCCTCCGGCGTCGTCATCCACTACCGCTGGTGGCCGCACCCCTCGCCCCGCGCGATCGTGCAGCTGGCCCACGGGGTCGGCGAGCACTCGGGGCGTTACGTCGAGCTGGCGGAGGCGCTGGTCGCCGCCGGGTACGCGGTCGCGGCGGACGACCACCGCGGGCACGGCCGGACCGGCCTCGAGCAGCACGGCGGCGACTCCTCCCGGCTCGGACTGCTGGGGCCGGGCGGCCTGCGCGCGACCGAGGCGGCGCTCCTCCGGCTGACGGAGCTGCTCGCGGAGGAGAGCCCGGGAGTGCCGATCGTGCTGCTCGGCCACTCCTGGGGGTCGCTCATGGCGCAGCGGATCGTCGACCACCACTCCGGCGCCTACGCCGCGCTCGTGCTGAGCGGCACGGCCTACCGCCTCCCCGGGCACATGAACGCGGGCGACCTGGCGAAGCGGCACCGCGTCGCCGGCGGCCTCGGCCTCGAGTGGCTCTCCCGCGACCCGGAGGTCTGGCAGCGGTTCCACGACGACCCCCTCACCTTCACCACGCCGCTCGCGAAGCGGATCGGGCTGGTCGAGACCCTGCGGCTGGTCGGCCGCCCGAAGCGCGGGCCCGCGCATCCGCTGCCCCTGCTGCTGGTCGTGGGCGCCGACGACACCCTCGGCGGTGAGCGGTCGGTGCGCGCGCTCGCCCAGGCCTACCGGCGGCGGGCCGGGTACACGGACGTCTCGGTGCGGGTGTACCCGGAGGCGCGGCACGAGCTGTTCCAGGAGCTCAACCGGGCCGAGGTCACCGCCGATCTCGTGGAGTGGCTGGGCGAGCGCTTCCCCGCCCCGGCTCGCGCCTAGGCTGGCGTCATGCATGGCGAGTACAAGGTCCCCGGCGGAAAGCTCGTGGTCGTCGACCTCGACGTGGTCGACGGGAGGTTCGCCGGGTTCCGCCTGGCGGGCGACTTCTTCCTCGAGCCCGACACGGCCCTCGACGACATCGACCGCGCGGTCGTGGGCCTCCCGGCCGAGACGGACGCGAAGTCCATCGCCGCCGCCATCCGGCAGGCGCTCCCGGCCGATGCGGTCCTGCTCGGCTTCACGCCCGAGGCCGTCGCGGTCGCGATCCGCCGCTCGCTGCAGAAGGCGACCAGCTGGCGCGACTACGACTGGCGCATCGTGCACGACCGGGCGGTCCCTCCCGCGACCCACCTGGCGCTCGACGAGGTGCTGACCGCCGCGGTCGGCGAGGGCCGCCGGGAGCCGACGCTGCGGATCTGGGAGTGGGACCAGCCCGCCGTCGTCATCGGCAGCTTCCAGTCGCTCCGCAACGAGGTCGACCTCGACAACGCGGCGAAGTACGGCGTCGACGTGGTCCGCCGCATCTCGGGCGGCGGCGCGATGTTCATGGAGGCGGGCAGCGTCGTCACGTACTCGCTCTACGTCCCCGGCGACCTCGTCCAGGGGCTGACCTTCGCCGACTCCTACGCCTTCCTCGACGAGTGGGCTGTCAGCGCGCTGCAGTCGCTCGGGATCGACGCGGTCTACCAGCCGCTCAACGACATCACCTCGCCCTCGGGCAAGATCGGCGGCGCCGCGCAGAAGCGCCTGGGCTCCGGCGCGGTCCTCCACCACGTGACCATGAGCTACGACATCGACGCCGAGAAGATGGTGCAGGTGCTGCGGATCGGCCGCGAGAAGCTCTCGGACAAGGGCATCGCCTCCGCCGTGAAGCGCGTCGACCCGCTGCGCAGCCAGACCGGGCTCAGCCGCGCCGAGATCATCGAGCGGATGAAGGCGACCTTCGTGCAGCTGCACGGCGGCGAGGCGGGGACGCTGACCGAGGAGGAGTACGCGGCGGCGGAGGAGCTGGTGCGGACGAAGTACTCGACTCCGGAGTGGCTGCGGCGCGTCCCCTGACCCGCGGGTCCGAGGCGGCGGTCGCCGGCGCGTGGCCCCGGAGTGGAACGCGGCGGACCGGACCGGCGGGAGCCCCTCAGCTCGCGAGGAGCTCCTGGTAGTCCGGGTGATCGGCGATGAACTCGGCGACGAACGGGCAGGCCGGGACGATGCGCCCGCCGAAGCGCTCGTGCGCGTCGTCGAGGGCCGCCTCGACGAGGGTCTCGCCGAGGCCCTCGTGGCGGTGCTCGGGCGCGATCTCGGTGTGGAGGAAGACCACGTCGCGGCCGCGGACGGCGTAGTCCGCGACTCCGACGGTCTCGCCGTCGAGCCAGAGCGTGTAGCGGGACGAGTCCTCGTCGTGGCGCACCTCGGAGATCATCGCGCCACTCTACGCCGGAGCCTCCCCGGCACCCGTCGAGCCCGGGCGCGAGGCGCGGAGCGTGTCGCCGGGCTCGCGCGCACTGGCACAATTGCCGGGTGCCCAGGACGATCCAGATCGCGGACGGCGTCCCGGAGTCGCGGAGCGCGGTGTTCCACGCCGACAACCTCGAGGTCCTGCCGCAGCTGGCCGACGGGGCCTTCACCGTCGTCTACCTCGACCCGCCGTTCAACACGGGCCGGGCGCAGGTGCGCACCTCGACCACCTCGGTGCGCTCCACCACAGGCACGATCGCCGGCTTCAAGGGGCGCAGCTACGAGCGGATCCGCGGCGACCTGCTCCGCTACGACGACCGCTTCGACGACTACTGGTCGTTCCTCGAGCCGCGTCTGGCCGAGGCGTGGCGGCTCCTCGCCGACGACGGCACCCTCTACCTCCACCTCGACTACCGCGAGGCGCACTACGCGAAGGTGCTGCTCGACGCGCTCTTCGGCCGCGAGTGCTTCCTCAACGAGATCATCTGGGCCTACGACTACGGAGCGAAGGCCACGCGCCGCTGGCCGACCAAGCACGACACGATCCTCGTCTACGTGAAGGACCCGCGCGGCTACCACTTCGACTCCGCCGCCGTGGACCGCGAGCCGTACATGGCCCCGGGCCTGGTGACCCCCGAGAAGGCCGAGCGCGGCAAGCGGCCGACCGACGTGTGGTGGCACACGATCGTCTCGCCGACAGGCCGCGAGAAGACCGGGTACCCGACGCAGAAGCCGGAGGGGATCCTCCGCCGCATCGTGCAGGCGTCCAGCCGCGAGGGCGACGCCGTCCTCGACTTCTTCGCCGGTTCCGGCACGACCGGCGCCGTCGCGCACGCTCTCGGCCGCCGCTTCGTCCTCGTCGACGAGCACGCCGACGCGGTCGCCGTCATGCGCCGACGCTTCGCCGCCCTCGACCCGGCGCCGCTCTTCCTCTGACGCGGGCGCTCGCGACTCCTCAGACGTCGCAGTCCTCGCTCGCCACCCCCGCGACTCCTGCGCACCGGCCGGCTCCCACTGTCCAGGAGTCGTCGCAGTCGAGTTCGGTCGCTCCCACTGTCCAGAAGGTGTCGCACTCGACATCGATCGCTCCGACTGTCCAGGAGTTGTCGCACTCGACGCCGACTGCGACAACTCCTGGACAGTCGTGGTGGGAGGCACGCCTCCCCAGATACGGGATCAGGGGTTCGTCCACAGAATGCGGATCGCGGGAGTCGGACGAGGATCACGGACCGCCAGAATCGCGGCATGTCCAGCACCGACCTCGGAGCCTTCACCCGGCGAGCGGCACTCCGCGCAGGGGTGACGGACGCCCGACTGCGCACTCCCGCCCTGGCCAGCCCCTTCCACGGAGTGCGCACCCGGGTGGCGCCCGTGACGCACCTGGAACGAGCCGCCGCCTACCTGCCGCGGCTGCGGCCCTGGCAGCTCTTCTCCCACCTGACCGCGGCCGAAGCCTGGGGAGTGCCGCTCCCGGCGCGACCTGGCGAGGACGATCCGATCCACGTGGCGGCGACGACGCCGCACCGGCCCCCCAGGACCCGGGGTGTGATCGGCCACACCCTCACGGAGACGGACAGGGTCGAGCGGCACGGCCTGCCGGTGACGGGAGCGGTGTCGACGTGGATCGCGCTCGCGCCACTGCTGTCCGCCCGCGATCTCCTCGCGGCGACGGACCACCTCCTGTTCGAGCCGCGCTACCCGCGCCGGGACGATCCGCGTCCCCATGTCCGGCTTCACGAGCTGCAGGACCGCCTGGCCTCCCATCGGGGCCGGGGCCGACGCGGCCTGGCTGAGGCTCTGCGGCTGGCATCGACCGGAGCCGCCTCGCGGAGGGAGACCTGGCTCCGCGCTCTCGTCGAGGAGGCGGGACTGCCCGCGCCCGACGTGAACGCCGAGATCAGGATCGGCGGCCGACTGCTCGCGGTCGGCGATCTGGTCTTCGAACGGTGGAAGGTGGTGGCGGAGTACGACGGCGGCCAGCACCGGACGGACGACGCGCAGTTCTCACGCGATCGTGAACGGCTCCTGGCCCTGCACCTCGCGGGCTGGATCGTCGTGGTCGTCCGCGCGGAGGGTCTGATTCGGGGCAGGGCGCGCACGATCGCCGAGCTCCGTGCCGCTCTCGTGGCCCACGGCTGGCGACCGTGACGCACCCCGTCGACGGATCGACCCGCTCGTCCATCCCCGCCCCGCCGCCCGCGTCCGCCCCACCGTCCGGATCCGCCCGCCGGTCCGCATCCGATCGAGCACGCAGAGCCCTCCGACTACGCAGAAGTAGTCGCACTCGGCGTCGACTGCGACGACTCCTGGACAGTCGCGGGCCGGCGTCAGCTGCTGGCGCGGACGACCAGCGACGTCGGCATCAGCGTGCGGTGCTCCACGGGGAGCCCCTCGATGCGGGCGGTCAGCAGCTCCACCATGCGGGCGCCGAGCTCGTCGGGGAGCTGGCGAACGGTGGTCAGCGCGGGGACGGCGTTCCGCGCGAAGAGATCGTCGTCGAAGCCCACGACGGACACGTCCTCGGGGATCCGGCGGCCGGCCTCGCGGAGGGCGGCGTAGGCGCCGACCGCCATCTGGTCGTTCGCGGCGAAGACGCCGTCCAGGTCGGGGTCGCGGGCGAGGAGGCGGCGCATCGCCTCGGTGCCGCTGGCCGGCGAGAAGTCTCCCCACTCGACGAGGTCGTCGGCGAGGCCGGCGTCGGTGAGTGCTCCGCGCCAGCCGATCAGGCGGTCGACGCCCGGCGGCATGTCGGCGGGGCCCGCGATGGTGGCGATCCGGCGCCGGCCGCGCTCGATCAGGTGCGCGGTGGCGACGGCCGCCCCCTCCGTGTTGTCCACGTCGACGAAGTAGGAGCCGCGCTCGTCCGGCGAGAGCGGCCGGCCGCCGAAGACGATCGGCAGCGTGCCCGAGAGCGCCGCGTAGGAGTGGTCGCCGGAGTGGTGCGAGACCACGAGCGCGCCGTCGACATTGCCGCCGAGCAGGTACCGCCGCGTCTTCTCGCCGTCCGTCTCGGACGCGATCAGCATCGAGAGCGTGTAGTCCGTGTCGGCCAGGCGCATCGCGGCGCCCTGCACGATCGAGGCGAAGAACGGGTCCGCGAAGACGCGCGCGGTCGACTCCGGCACGATCAGCGCGATCGACTGCGTGCGCCGCGAGGCGAGCATCCGCGCCGCGTGATTGGGCACGTAGTCGAGCTCGCCGATCGCCTTCTCGACGGCGGCCACGATCTCGGCCGCCACCTGCGGGGCGCCGTTGACCACCCGCGAGACCGTCGCGCGCGAGACTCCGGCCCGCGCCGCGACCATCTCGAGGGTGGGGGAGCGGCCCCCGCCGCGGACGCCCGTCGGCTCGCTCACGGGTCAGTCCAGGATCGCCGCGGCGCTGCCGCCGAGCAGTCGGGAGTAGACCAGGCCCGAGTCCTTCACGATCCGCTCCTGCGTGCCGTAGTCGACGCGCACGACGCCGAAGCGCTTCTCGTAGCCCCAAGCCCACTCGTAGTTGTCGAGGAGGGACCACACGAAGTAGCCGCGGACGTCGGCGCCCTGGTCGATCGCGTCGGCGACCTTCTCGACGTGGTCGAGCACGTACTGCGTGCGGTCCGCGTCGTGCACGCGGCCGTCCTCGACGACGTCGTCGTAGGCGGCGCCGTTCTCGGTCACGTAGAGCGGAGGGAGGTTCTCGTACTCCAGGCCCAGGCGGGTCAGCAGGTAGCGCAGCCCGTCGGGGTTCACCTCCCAGTCCATCGCGGTGCGCGGCAGCCCGCGCGACGGGAAGGTGATGAACTCGGAGCCGACCCAGGGGGAGCCGACCTCGCGGTCGGTCGCCTGGGCGAAGTCGTCGGCTCCGGCCGGCAGCGGATGCGCAGAGACGTTGTCGTCGTGGTAGTGGTTCACGCCGAGGAAGTCGAGCGGGAGCGAGATGAGATCGAGGTCGCCGTCGACGATCAGCTCGTCGAGCCCGAGCCCGGCGACGTCCTCGAGCAGGTCCTCGGGGTACTCGCCGCGCAGCAGCGGGTCGAGGAAGATCCGGTTCTGGAGGGCGTCGAAGCGGCGTGCGGCGTCGAGGTCGGCCTCGTCCTCGGGGTCGTCGGGGACGGCGTTCGAGAGGTTGAGCGTGATGCCCAGGTTCTGCGCTCCGAGCTGCCGGAGCGTCGAGACGGCCAGCCCGTGGGCGAGGTGCGTGTGGTGCACGGCGGCGAGGGCCTTCTGCTGCGAGATCACGCCGGGGGCGTGCACGCCCGCCCCGTAGGAGAGCAGGGTCGAGCAGAACGGCTCGTTGAACGTCGTCCAGTGCTGCACCCGGTCGCCGAGGCTCTCGTAGACGGCCTCGGCGTAGTCCCGGAAGCGCTCGGCGGTGTCGCGGTTCGCCCAGCCGCCGGTCTCCTCGACGGCCTGCGGGAGGTCCCAGTGGTAGAGGGTCAGCCACGGCAGCACGCCGGCGCCGAGCAGCTCGTCGACCAGGCGGGAGTAGAAGTCGAGGCCCTCGGGGTTCACGGCGCGGTCGCCCGGCTTCACGCGCGCCCAGCTGACCGAGAAGCGGTAGGAGCCGAGCCCCAGCTCCTTCATCAGCCGCACGTCCGCGGGCATCCGGTGGTAGTGGTCCACCGCGACCTCGGGGGTGTCGCCCTTCGCGACCGCTCCGGGGACGCGGGAGAACGCGTCCCAGATGCTGTCCTCCTTGCCGCCCTCGTGGCCGGCGCCCTCGATCTGGGCGGCGGCGGTCGCGGATCCCCAGAGGAAGCCGGCGGGCCAGTCGCGGACGGCGAGCCGGTCGACGCGGGCGATCTGCTCCGAGAGGCTCGGGGTCGCGGGGGAGGGGGTGGGGGCGGCGCTCATTGCGGACTCCTTCGGCAGCGGTCCGACCATCCTAGAGCCCCGGTGGAGCGCTCTCTCGCCCCGGAACGCGGGACACCGCGCCCCGGACGACCGCGAGGCGCCGCCTCCCCGGCCGGACACCGCGGTGAGGGCGGTGTCCGGGCGGCGGAGGCGGCGCCTCGGAGGAGAGGAGCGGAGCGCAGGACGCGGGCCGGTCGGCGCTTCCCGATCAGGCCCGGTGGGCGCCGTGCCCGTCGCGGGGAGGAGCGGTGCGGATCGAGTCCGTCCGGACGTCCGGCTCGATGCTGCCCGCGGCCAGGTCGGCCCCGGCGCGCGCGGCCAGCTGCGGGTCCGTGCGGCGCAGCTCCTCCGCGCTGTCCTCGGCCGCGAGGTCGTGGGCCTCCTGCATGGCCGACTTCGCCCGCAGCGGCGGGGTCCTGAGGAACCACGAGAGCACGAAGGCCAGCAGGACCACGCCCAGCGCGACCTGGAACACGGTCACGGTCGCGTCGTTGAACCCGGTCAGGAACGGGGCCGACAGGGCGCGGTCCGCGGTGTTCAGGAACGACGTGTCCCCGTCGAGCGCGGAGCCGATCGCGGCGGTGTCCTGCGACTGCAGCAGCTTCAAAATCCCGGCGTTGGCCGGGTCCGCGGCGACGGCCGGATCGGTGACGGCCCGCTGCAGATCCGCCGTGAGCGCCGGGTTCTTGAAGGCCGCGGCGATGGTGTCGGGGATCCGGCTGAACAGCACCGAGAAGATCACGGCGGTGCCCAGGGTGCCGCCGATCTGGCGGAAGAACGTGGAGGCGCTGGTCGCGACTCCCATGTTCGCCACGTCGACCGAGTTCTGCGAGGCCAGGGTGAGGGTCTGCATCATCTGCCCGAGCCCGAGGCCCAGCATCAGCATCCCGCCCATCATGAAGATCACCGGCTTGTCGATCGTCACGAAGGTGAAGTAGAAGAACGCGGCCGACATCAGGAACGTGCCGACGATCGGGAAGGCGCGGTAGCGGCCCGTGCGCGAGATGATCTGACCCGAGACGATCGAGGCGATCATCAGGCCGAGGATCATCGGCAGCATCAGGAAGCCGGACTCGGTCGGCGTGGCGCCGTTCACCAGCTGCAGGTACAGCGGGATCGCCATCATGCCGCCGAACATGCCGAAGCCGACGAGGACGCCCAGCACGGTCGCCATCGAGAAGGTCGGCGAGCGGAAGAGCTTGAGGGGGATGAGCGCGTCGTCGCCCATCATCCGCTCGGCCGCGATGAAGCCGATGACGCCCAGCGCGCCGACGATGTAGCAGACCCACGCGATCGGCGAGCCCCAGCCCCACTCGCGGCCCTGCTCGGCGATCAGCAGCAGCGGTCCCGCGGCGATGACGACGAGGGAGGCGCCCCACCAGTCGATCCGCACCGAGCGCTTGCCGGCGGGCTTGGGCAGGTGGAGGAACCGCACGACGATGAAGAGCGCGACGGCGCCGATCGGGAGGTTGATCAGGAAGACCCAGCGCCAGCCGGTGATGAAGAGGATCTCGGGGGTGCCGGCGAGCAGGCCGCCGATGAGCGGTCCGACGACGCTGGAGATCCCGAAGACGGCCAGGAAGTAGCCCTGGTACTTGGCGCGCTCGCGCGGGGGCAGGATGTCGCCCATCACCGTGAGCGCGAGCGACATGAGCCCGCCGGCGCCGAGGCCCTGCACGGCGCGGAAGCCCGCGAGGCCGAGCATCGAAGTCGAGAAGCCGGCGAGCGTCGAGCCGATCAGGAACAGCACGATCGCGATCAGGTAGAGCGGGCGGCGTCCGAAGATGTCGGAGAGCTTGCCGTAGATCGGCGTCGCGATCGTCGAGACGATCAGGTAGGCGGTGGTCACCCACGCCTGCTGCGAGAGGCCGTCGAGGTCGTCCGCGATGGTGCGCATCGAGGTGCCGACGATGGTCTGGTCGAGCGAGGAGAGGAACATCCCCGCCATCAGGCCGAAGATGACGAACAGGATCTGCCGGTGCGACATCACGGCGCCGGACGGCGTCGAGGTCGGAGCGGATGGAGCGGAGGCGGAGTCGGCCACGGTGGTCCCCTTGTCTGGCGGACGCGTCCAGGCACGGCGATCCGCCGCAAACGTTGCGTGCTGCGCAAAGTTACACCGCGTGCGGAGAGCGCGACAGAGCGTCCGGCGAGCCTGAACGGGATCTCAGGGCCGCCGTGCCGGGGCCGTGCATCAGGCCGGAGCGGGGACCGCCTCGTCCGCCCAGCCGGCCTCGCGGAGCGCTGCGCGGGCCTCGGCTCGGGCCGAGTACGGCGTGCGCACGCCGAGGATGTCGCGGTAGTTCTGGTGCCCGGGGCCGGCCCAGAGGATGGCGTCGCCCTCGTGCGCCAGGGACACGGCGACGCGGATGGCGCGCTTGGGGTCGTCGACCTCGTGGATCTCGGCGTCCGGACGTGCGGCGCGGGCGGCCTCGACGAGGGTGCGCCGGATCGAGGCCGGGTCCTCGAAGCGCGGGTGGTGGTCGGTCACGACCAGCACGTCGCTGCCCAGGACGGCGGCTTCGGCCATGGCCGGGCGCTTGAGCGCGTCCCGGTCGCCGTCGGCGCCGAACACCATGACCACGCGGCCGGGAGTGACCTCGCGGACGGCCTCCAGGGTGCGGGCGAAGGCGTCGGCGCTGTGTCCGAAGTCGACGTACACCGTGGGGCCGCGGTCGCCGGAGACGCGCTCGGTGCGGCCGGGGAGGGAGGCGTCCACTCCGCCGTCGCGGTGCAGCGCGGCGCGGATCTCGCCGATCGGCCGACCGGACTCGATCAGCATCACGATCGCCAGTCCGGCGTTGGCGGCCATGTGGGTGCCGATGATCGGGACGGAGGTCGTGATGGCACGGCCCTCGCGGTTGCCGATCCGGAAGCGGGTGCGGCCGAACTCCTGCTCGAGCACCGTCATGGTCCAGTCGGCGTCGACGCCCGGGAGGGAGGTGATCGTGGTGACCGGCACGCCGGCGACCTCGACGAGGCGCGCGCCCGCGGGGGAGTCGAGCGAGACGACGGCCCGGCGCGCGCGATCGGGCTGGAACAGCTGGGCCTTCTCGCCGAAGTAGGTGTCCATGTCGCCGTAGTCGTCGAGGTGGTCGTGGCTGAGGTTCGTGAAGCCGGCGACGTCGAAGACCACGCCGTCGACGCGGTGGCGGGTGAGCGCCTGGGCGCTGACCTCGATCGCGGCCGCGCCGACGCCCTCCTCCTCCATGCGGGCGACGAGCGCGTGCAGCTCCGTCGCCTCCGGGGTGGTCAGGCCGCTGGTCACCGAGGTGTCGCCGATGTGGCGCTCCGCGGTCGAGCTGAGGCCGGGCACGACGCCGAGCTGGCGGAGGATCCCCTCGAGCATGTGGACGGTCGACGTCTTGCCGTTGGTGCCGGTCACGCCGAGCAGCACGGGGGAGCGCTCGGCCGTCCCGTAGACGGCGGCGGCGACGGCGCCCAGGCGGGAGCGGGGGTCGTCGACCACGAGGACGGGCAGACCGGTCGCGCGCGCGGCGTCGGCGCCCGCGGCGTCGGTCAGCACGGCGGAGGCGCCGCGGGCCACGGCCTGCTCGACGAACTCGGCCCCGTGGCGGTTGACCCCGGGCAGGGCGACGAAGAGGTCGCCGGGCTCGACGTCGGAGGCGATCAGCGTCACTCCGCTGATCTCGGCCGTCAGGCCGCCCTCGTCGCCGATCTCGAGCGTCCGAGCGAGGGCGGCGAGAGGGACGGAGGGTGCGGTGAGGGGTCGGAGCATGGGGTCCTTCCATCGACGGCTCCGTGGGGGGCCGTGCAGCCGAGGGGGCGGTCGCACGCGGAGTCGTGGCTGTCACTCAAGCTAGGGGGTCTGCTTATGTGAATCCTTAGAGGATATGCGCGACCCGCGTGGAGGGGCACGGGTGGACAGAACCGATCGCCGGTGCTTCAGCAGATGCGCAGGAACGGGTCTGTCTAGGCTCGGAGGATGACGTCGAACGAGAACGAGCCGACCGATGGGCGCCCCGTCGGCCGCCGAGCCCTGGTCATCGGGGGTGTGGCCGCCGCGGCGGGCCTGACCGCGCTGGGGGTCGGAGCCGCCATCGGGAACGGAGCGCCGGCGCCCTCGCCGACCCCCTCGACGGCGCCGCCCGCTCCGTCGCCCTCCGCGGCCGCGACCACCTCGACGCCCACGGCGGTGCCGACCGCCACTCCCACTCCCACTCCCACCGCCTCCGGGATCGACCTCACCGCGCAGTCCGTCGACGACCCGGCGAGCACCTGGGTCGTCGTCAACAAGCTGCGGACGCTCGCGCCGGTCGACTACGTCCCCGCCGACCTGACCTTCCCCGACGTGCCCTACGTCAACCGGCAGCCGATGCGCCAGGCGACCGCGGACGCCCTCGTCCCGCTCTTCGCCGCCGCCCGCTCCGAGGCCGGCCTCTCGCTGGCGGTGCAGAGCGCCTACCGCTCCTACGACACCCAGGTCAGCGTCTACGCGGGCTGGGTGTCCTCGCGCGGGCAGGCGGGAGCGGATGCGACGAGTGCGCGCCCGGGGCACAGCGAGCACCAGACCGGCTGGGCGGTCGACGTGGTGGGAGCGTCGGGCGCGTGCGCGCTCGAGATCTGCTGGGGCGACACTCCGGAGGGGCAGTGGGTCGGCGCCAACGCCCATCGCTTCGGCTTCCTCGTGCGCTACAAGCCCGACACCACTCCGATCACGGGGTACGAGTCGGAGCCGTACCACCTGCGGTACGTCGGGACCCAGCTCTCCCGGTACCTGCACGACTCCGGCATCGAGACGCTCGAGCGCGTCTTCGGCCTTCCGGATGCGCCCGATTACGCGCCGGGGACCACTTCCTAGGCGGTCTAGCGATCACAGACGGACCCGATCGGGCGTGACACGCGCCGCTCGTTACCGTACTGTTATTCGGAGCGCTTTCGGAGGCCCGTCTTACCGGTCTCCCACCCCCGCCTGGTGACATAGCCGCTTCCCCTGCTCCCGAGCCCGGTCCCCCGCCGAGCCGCCGACCCGTGAGACCTCTCTGTGCCCCCTCGCTCCACT